>CBIMZH010000410.1:0-3424 GCA_966248255.1 uncultured Cellvibrio sp. | reverse complement strand
CATGATCGATCTGGCGGTGCCACTGGAAGATTACCTATTTGATGCCGCAGCGGACGGTCTCAATATTCGCACATTGGAAGGTCGCGCCAAGTTCAGCAAGCGCGCCGCCCCATTGCTTGATCGCCTGCCCAAGGGCGTGTTTCGCGAGCTCATGTTTGAAAGCCTGGCCACCCGCACCGGCCTGAGCCGCAGCCTGTTGCAGGATTTGATTAGCCAGAGCGAAAAAAGCGAAAGCATCATCCCCAAAGACAAGCCAGCGCATAAATCGCCCGACGATCAGCTGCCCCAGGTGGCCATGCCCCGCGGCGAGCAGCCGATACAGGAGTTTCACACCAAGCCACAGGCGGCGCCCCACAACAAACCCGGTCAGGGCAAAAAATCACCACAAAGCCCCCAGCCCCAGCAGCCTTTTACCGAGGAGGCGCCAGCGGACTATGCCGCCTACGAATACTATGGCAAGGCACAGGAATCCCCACCCCAGGACTACGAAACTCAATTTGACCAACCCAGGCAAGAGGGGCGCGGCAGCAAGCCAGGCGAGCGCCCCGGCCGCTATTTAATGCCGCCGGCGCAAAAAGCCCTGGCACTGCTACTTGGCCATACCGAACTGGCCGCACTGGAGCCAGATCACGACACCTGGCTGGAACAAAAAGACCCACTGCAACTCATGCTGGGCCGCCTGCTCAAAGTGCTGCACGAGCGCCCCCACTACCAGCTGTCGCACCTGATAGGCTACTGGCGCGGCGTTTATGGCGCAGAAAACACCGAATTACTGGCGGGTATCGCCGGCCACGACCTGCTCCAGGCCGCCAGTGCCCTGACCCAACCGCGCCAGGACAAGCCGGCCAAAGCCGACTACGACACCCAAACCGCCTTCCGCGCCGCACTGGATAAGCTGCGCTTACATCACGGTCATAAAAAGAGCGCAGAATCCCTGGCCAAACTCAAAAGTGCCGACTTTACTCAACTCAGCAAAGAGGAGCGCGAACAACTGGTGCGTCAAGCCCTGGCCAACAAGCTCAGCAGCACCTCCAGCGAAGATCAAAGCTAAGCCCCAAACTGCGAACCCCGAGAGCAAAAAAGGGTCAAACACTTCGCAAAGCCGCGTCCAGCGTAGAATCCGCCAAGGCATCTGGAGTATAATCCCGCGCTTTGCATTTCACTCACTCAGGTTTTATAGGGTCACGAATGTCCGACGACGTCCAACAGCAACAGTCTCGCATTAAAGAGCTGATCGCCCGCGGTAAAGAACAAGGCTACCTCACATATGCCGAGGTAAACGATCACCTGCCGGAAGACATCTCAGATCCGGATCAGGTCGAAGACATCATTCAGATGATCAATGACATGGGCATCCGCGTGTATGAAACCGCGCCTGATGCCGATACCCTGTTGATGACCGATGGTGACTCAGCCGCCGACGAAATCGCCGCTGCCGAAGCCGCTGCCGCCCTGGTAGCCGTAGAGACAGAAACCGGTCGCACCACCGACCCAGTGCGCATGTACATGCGCGAAATGGGTACCGTTGAGCTGCTGACTCGCGAAGGCGAAATTGTTATCGCCAAACGTATCGAAGAAGGTGTGCGCGAGCTGATGCACGCCCTCGCCTACTGGCCGGGTGCTGTTGAGCAGATCCTCAACGAATACTCATTGGTAGCCAAAGAAGAGCGCCGCCTGGCCGATGTAATTATCGGCTGGCTCGATCCTATCGAAGACATTCCTTCCGCCACCAGCGATGACAGCGAAGAAGCGGAAATCCCCGTAGCCGCCGGCGCCAAAAAAGCCGAGTCAGACGATGACGAAGACGAAGAAGGCGGTAGCGACGAGGAAGAGGAAGCGGTTACCGGGGTAGACCCGGAAGAAGCCCGCGCCCGCTTTGAAGAACTGCACAAGCAATTTGAAAAAGCCACCAAGGCCCTGGCCAAAAGCGGTTACGGCAGCAAAGCCGCCGAAAAAGAACTGGCAACCCTCGGCGACCTGTTCAAGTTCTTCAAGCTGCCTGCTCGCCAGTTCGACCCTGTGTACAACAAGGCGCGCGAAACCCTGGATGCCATCCGCCGCCATGAGCGCCGCGTGATGGATCTCTGCTGCCGCAAGGGTCAACTGCAGCGCAAAACCTTTATCAAAGAATTCCCCGGCAACGAAACCAACCTGGAGTTCGTCAACGAGCTGCTCAAAGGTAAGGTTGATAACGCCGAAAAGCTGCGCGCTGTACTGGCCGATGTTCAGGCCGAGCAGCAAGTGCTGGCACAGATCGAAACCGAAACCGGTTTGAGCCTGGCCATCATCAAAGACATCAACCGCCGCATGTCCATTGGTGAAGCCCGCGCCCGTCGCGCCAAAAAAGAAATGGTTGAAGCCAACCTGCGTCTGGTTATCTCCATCGCCAAAAAGTACACCAACCGCGGTCTGCAATTCCTCGACCTGATTCAGGAAGGCAACATCGGCCTGATGAAAGCCGTGGACAAGTTCGAATACCGTCGCGGCTACAAGTTCTCCACCTACGCTACCTGGTGGATTCGTCAGGCGATTACCCGCTCCATCGCCGACCAGGCGCGCACCATCCGTATTCCGGTGCACATGATTGAGACCATCAACAAACTCAACCGTGTATCGCGTCAGATGCTGCAGGAAATGGGTCGCGAGCCTACCCCGGAAGAGCTGGGCGAGCGCATGGACATGCCTGAAGACAAAGTGCGTAAAGTCCTCAAAATCGCCAAAGAGCCTATCTCCATGGAGACGCCCATCGGCGACGACGAAGATTCACATCTGGGCGACTTTATCGAAGACACCACCATTATTTCTCCGGTGGAGTCAGCGACTATGGAAGGCCTGATGGAAGCCACCCGCGAAGTGCTCGCCGGTCTGACTGCGCGCGAAGCCAAGGTACTGCGTATGCGCTTTGGTATCGACATGCACACCGACCACACCCTGGAAGAAGTGGGCAAGCAGTTCGATGTAACTCGCGAACGTATCCGTCAGATCGAAGCCAAGGCGCTGCGCAAACTGCGCCACCCTTCGCGCTCCGATCACCTGCGCAGCTTCCTCGACGAATAATTGCTCAATTATTCAGCGCATCCAAAAGCCCGCCGCGCACCAAGCCCGGCGGGCTTTTTATTTTCCGCCAAATCAAATGCTTAAGCCGCAAAATGGGCACATAAAAGCTATAGCCACACCCGAAACTAGCCTTTATAATGCGCGTCCTTTCTGCTGAAACACCCAAATGCAACAGGTGTTTAGCAAACAGAATTTAGGGCCTATAGCTCAGTTGGTTAGAGCATCCGACTCATAATCGGCAGGTCACTGGTTCAAGTCCAGTTGGGCCCACCATACAAATAAAAAAACTCCCTAAGGGCCCTGCCTTTAGGGAGTTTTTTTATTTGCGCGTAGCGCTGGTGTTGCTCTTCGAAGTGTCTGGTTCACA
>CBIMZH010000409.1:0-3429 GCA_966248255.1 uncultured Cellvibrio sp. | reverse complement strand
GGCCCTGAGCAAAAGCCAGACACCCAGGTAAGCATCGAACTTTTTCCTTTGGGCGATAAAACCCAATTGGTTGTATTGCACAGCGGCTTTGTCAGCCAGGAAATCTGTGAGGCGCATCTGGGCGGCTGGACTGCCGGCCTGGCCGATATGGCCGCCGAGTTGGAAGAGGGCAGCCTGCGCTTTTTGCGCGGCTTTGAAATTCCGGTGGAAATGCTTTTTTCCACTTGCCAGAACCCCGCCAGTTTTTTTGCGTTTATGGGCGAATTAGCCAAGGGCAGTGTGGATTTTCGCGTGGGCGGGAAGTATCAATTGCCCACCCAAAAAGGCGAAATAAAAGGCGAGTTTTTAGAGATTATTCCCAACCAGAAAATCAGCTTTTCCTGGCAGCAGGGCTGCTCTGGCCCCTTGGCCAATAGCCAGGTAACGCTCAATTTTATCCCCGCCGATAACAACAGCTCCAAACTGGAGTTAATCCACCAAGGGTTAGTGTTGGAAGAGGATCAGCAAGCCCACAGACGCGGCTGGGAACTGGTAACCAATACTATGCGCGAACTGATTCAGGCAGCCTAGGCTGCCTGAGTTACACAGATTCTGACTGACTGAATGTATTCAGGAGAAACCACATGCACTATCACGGCAGCTGTCACTGCGGCAATATTCAATTTGATGTGGAAGGGGAGTTAACCCAAGTACTGGCCTGCAACTGCTCGATTTGCCAGCGCAAGGGCACGCTTTTGTGGTTTGTGCCGGCGGACAAGGTCAAGCTGTTAACGCCGCGCGAAAAAATGACCACCTACACCTTTAACAAACACATTATTCAACACAGGTTTTGCCCTGTGTGCGGCGTGCAGCCATTTGGCGAGGCCAATAACCCCAAAGGCGAGCCGGTGTTTGCCATTAATATTCGCTGCCTTGAGGGTATAGATCCGCTGGCGGTGCCAGTGAATTTTTACGATGGCAAATCTGTTTAACTCAGCAGCTGCACTGCGATAAAGGCTAACCAGGAGGCGCCCAGCAAAGCCCAGGGCAAATAATGGCGGCTTTGCACTTGCTCTGGCAGCTGCTCGTCATCCTCCGCTTGCTGCTGTGCCAATTGATTGGCCAGCTGCTTTACCTTTTTGCTGCGCTTATCCAGATCCCGCGCCTTTTCGCTCTGCTGGCGCAAAAACATTTCCATACCGCGCTGAATACCATTGGCTATAGCCTTGGTCTCTGCAGGCGTCTGGCCTTCCACTTGAATACTGCGGGCAATTTTTAAGGCTTCCGCGCGAATATCGCGGGCGTCTTTTTTTTGTTTGGTTTTAACCGGGGCTTGAGTCATATCGGCGCGATTCGTTGTTTATTCTGCTGGGTGAGGGTAATAAAACGCCGAGTTTAATAAGATTCCCCGCTGGCGCAAAGCGAAACCTGGCCTGGTGCTGTGCTGGGGCTTTAGACGCAAACAAGGGAATTTTTTGGCGCTGGCTTGTCCAAGGCAGTCCTATTCAAGGCGAATGTTGTGGGCTGGGGTTTTCCTTAACCGGCAAAATTCGCCTAAAATCTCTCCACTTTAAAAACTACAAGGACCCGATTAATGAGATTTAGCCCATTAATTGCACTTGGCATTGCCTTGGCAGCACCCGGCTGGGCCGCTGAGCCGGTTAAATTGCACACGGCTTTTGACCCTGCGTTAGCCCAGTGGGTGACCAAACCCGGCGATGCCAGTGTTTCCGGCACCGCCTATTTAAAGCTGGGCGATGGCAGCAAAAAGGACTGCGCTGGTTTTAGGGTGCAGCTGTTGCCGGTAAACCCCTATGCCAACGAGCGAATTCGTCTTACCTACGGCAACAATCAGCAGGGGCAGGTACTGCTTGAGCAAAACCCGCCGCAGTTCACCCCGGAATCCCCCGAGTACCATCAGCTGCTGCTTAAATCCCAGTGTGATGACAAGGGCGTGTTTGAATTTAAACAGGTGCCCCAGGGCGAATACTATGTGATGGTGTTTATCCTCTGGGATGAACCTGGCCTGGCGCAAAAGCAGGGCGGGGCGGTGATGAAGCGCATTCGCGTTAAACCGGCCAGTCAGTTAAATGTCGCTATTGGCGGTTAAGCCCTGGCTGGCGCCGAGCGCTCACAGCAGCCGGTGACAGGCGCAATTTAATTAGCCCTGTGTAAATAAATACTTTTCTTTCTGCCGCTGTGCCCGGCGGAGTTTCCACCGGGCAATATCTGCTATACCTAAAAGGCATTTGCCGCCGCAGCTGATGGGCTTTTACGGCTCAGCCAGGCGCCCAAAGGCCGGGTGTTGTGCCTTATTTCTGGTGATATGCTTGGCGCAGATATCGGCGCAGTTCCTTAAGGTCCCCCCTTGTTTGCGTCGCTCTCGCTAACAATTGATTCATCTCATTGAATGTGCAGCAAATTTCGCGTGCTTAAACCTTAGGCCAAGTCTTGCTAGTAGATTTGATATGGAACTGATGATTACAAAAAGCCTGCTGCTTGAGCGCATCTCACCTATGGCCTTATCCAGGGGGCTTCTCTTTACGCTAATCATGGCAACTAATACCAGGGCCTTTGCTGAAGCGCCTGTACGCGATCTGTTGTCGCTCTCGCTGGAAGAGTTAATGACCCTGGAGGTGGATACTCGCCAACCCTACCGCAATCAAGTCACCGGGGAAAATCTGCCGTTAGCGATGGAGGTGCTCGATGAAGAGTTGCTCCAGCGCCTGGATGCACATAGCCTCCAGGATGCATTGGATTACACCGGCGGTGTGGTGCGCCAGAACAGTTTTGGCAATACCTGGGACAGCTTTGCCATTCGCGGTTTTGCCGGTGATGAAAACCTGCCCGGCGGTTATTTTGTTAATGGCTTTAGTGCGGGCAGAGGTTTTAGCGGTTTGCGCGACCTGGCCAATATTGAGCGCATCGAAGTGTTAAAAGGTGCAGGTGCTGCACTTTACGGGCGCAATGAGCCTGGCGGCACGATTAATTTGGTAACCTAAAAGCCCAAGTTTGAGCCGGAAGCCTATTTGCAGATGGCGCTGGGCAGCTACGACACCAGACGCCTGGAAGGTGACTATAGCCGCGGCTTGAATACCCAGGTTGCACTGCGTATCAATGGCGCCTATGAAGAGGGCGAAAGTTTTCGCGCTACCCCGGGCGTAAAAAAACTTAGCTTTAATCCTTCGCTGCTGTATCGATTTTCCGATCGGGCACATCTGAGCTATGAGATGGAAATCCTCGATCAGGAATTGCCTTTCGATCGCGGTGTGGTGGTGCTGGACGGCAAATTTTCTCAGGTACCTGTCACGCGTTTTTATGGTGAGCCAGCCGATGGCCCCATGAAAATTATTGCCCGCGGCCATCAGTTAACTTTTGAACAGCAATTAACGGCTAACTGGAGCCTGCTGGCTGGCTTGGGTTATAGAAGCTCCTCGCTGGAGGGCTATT
>CBIMZH010000408.1:0-3441 GCA_966248255.1 uncultured Cellvibrio sp. | reverse complement strand
TGGTTTCTGAGTTGATACCCGATGTATTTGGCTTGAGCTGCTGGCTAAAGCCTTTAAACAGGCGGGTGTAAATCTGTTTGATGCGCTCATCGTCGTGCGCTACTTCACTAACCAGGCAGGCCATGGGGCAGCGCGCGTTCTTTGCCTGCAAATGCCCCTGGCTCAAATAGTCATCAATCACTTCATCCAGGCTGGCATTTGGCTCTTTAAATCGTTGCGCCGCCATTTTGGCCATAGCGACTATGGATTCTTCATAGAGTTGGATTTTGGACTCAAAGTGTGCGTAAAAGGCGCCGCGGGTCATACCGGCGGCGGCCATAACCTCATCTATGCCCACCTGATTAAACCCCTTGCGTGTAAACAGCTCCCCGGCAGCGGCCAGGATGCGCTCGCGCGAGGCGGGTTTGTGGGTTTCTTTCCAGGCCATAGCGGCTCCCGGTTAAAATATGTTCTTGAACATATTATGCCTTGGGTTGAGCATAGCCAAGTCCTAAATCGCCCGCGTATCACAGGACGTAAAGCACAGGGCTTAAACCCAAGGAGATGTTATGAATACTATGAGCGAACTACTGCAGATTATTGGCCCGCAATTCAGCAGCTTCACCCGGGTGGTGCAGCTCTGCTGCGAGGAGTTGGGCCTGGCCTACAGCCTGGGCACTCAGTGGCAGGGCAGGGAATACAACTTGCGCAGCCCCGAACTGCTGGGCCTTAACCCCTTTGGCAAGGTGCCGGTACTTATCCACCAGGGCCGCGCGCTGTTTGAGAGCCAGGCGATTTGTCGCTATCTGGATAATCAATTCAACCAGTCACGGCTGCAGCCTGGCGATGCCTGGCAGAGGGCGCAAACAGACCAGTGGTGCGCGGCCATAGGCCAGTATGTCGACAAGGTCATAGTGCGCGATTTTTTGCTGGAGTTGCGCTTCCCCAAAGGCGAAAACGGCGCCGTGCGTATGGATAGAGTGGAGGCGGCCATACCGGCAATTATTAAGATGGTCAGTATTCTGGAGCGGCAACTGGGCGAGCAGGATTATTTGCTGGGCGTTGACTACAGCCTGGCGGATATACAGCTGGCGCCGATAATCCACTATTTGGCGCAGGTGCCGCAAAATCGCGATTTGCTGCCGATGGCCAGCCCCTTGCGCACTTATCTGACGCGCCTGTTACAGCGGCCAGCGGCGCAAAAAGTTTTGTTATAAACGGATAACAAAAAGGGAGCTGAATCAGCTCCCTTGTGGTGTTTTAGAAGGCGTAGTTAAAACTCACGCTGGCGGTCATAGGCGCGGCGTAATAGCCGATGTTGTACAGGCTGCCTATGTATTTTTCATCGGTGAGGTTGTTGATGTTCAGCTGCACATTGGCCTCGTCGGAGAATTCCCAGCGGGCAAAGGCGTTCACCACCGCATAGGCCTGCTGGCGAATCACCACACCCGAGTAGCCGTCGGCATTGCTGGTTTCGCTCTGCCAGCGGGCGCTGGTACCCAGAGTCAGTTCCGGGGCGAAAGGCATCTGCGCGCTCAGGCTCAGGTTGAGGGTATTGCGCGGCACCCATTTATAGGTGCTTTCGCCCTCCTGATTGTCCAGCTGCAAATGGGTGTAACCCAACACCAGATCAACGCTGTCGCTAATATGGCCAGTCAACTCAGCTTCTATACCTTCAGATTTCACGTCCTTGCCGATGTAAAAGTAGGTGCCGGTATTGGGGTTCCAACCGCCGTAGGTGCCCAGGCCTTCCTGCTCGGCGCTAAACCAGGCCAGGGTGGTGAGCAGTTTTTGATTTAACCAGTCGGATTTTACCCCCAACTCGTAGTTCACACCCTTGGACGGCGCCAGGTACTGGCCGTTGATGTCCTGCTGATCCTGCGGCTGGTAGATATCCGAGTAGCTGGCGTAAACCTGGGTATTGTCGGTGACCGCCAGGGTCAGGCCGGCATAGGGACTGGTTTCGCTTTCAGTCTGATCAAAGTCGCCACCTGAGTAGCCGTCGCGGTGATAGCGCGCGCTGTTAAAACCGATAATAGCGCTGAGGTTGTCGCTCAGGCTGAGTTTGCTGGCGCCATAGACGCGCGTGAGCGTCTGGTTGTTGCTGGAGTTAAAGGTCTTATCGCCCCAGGCTGGCTCGGGAATAGCATTGAGTGCATAGGGGAAGCCGGGCAGGGCGCCAAAGCCGGGTTCGCTGGAGTCCACCGGGCGGTTGAGCAGGGTATTGCTGCTATCGCCGTAGCTAACGCCAAACAGGGCCTGCTGCTCGCGACCAAACAGGCTGAAACTGCCGTCCAGGCTCAGCTCGTAAAGGTTGGCATCTTCGTCGGTGAAAAAGCTGCCGGGCCAGCCGAACGCGCCTTCGCCGGTTTGTGGGTCCAGGCCGGTCATGGAGTAGGCAAAAAACAGCTGATCAGCATCTTCAAACTTGCGGTAGTTGTAGCTGGCCTTAAGGTTCCAGTCGCTGCTCAGGGCATAGGTGTATTCGACAAAGGCCGATTGGTTGACTGTGTCCCAATAGGTCCCCTCCTGCGTGGTGCTGGCGGAGCGGTCAAATTCCGCCTGGGTGCCATCGTTCTGGGCAAAGATAAGCGCGCCCCACATATTGCCGTTGGTGTGGGTGTTGGCGTAGGTATAGCCGGCAGTGAGGGTGCCGCGCTCGCCCAGCTGGCCGTCCACCACGCCGTAGATAAAGCCGCGGTCGTTGGATAGCCCGTCAAGGTAGGACTCTTTGTCTTCGGTGGCCGCCACTATACGGCCGGCCCAGTCGCCGCTCTCGGTAAAGGGCGTTGAGTAGTCGCCTTCCACGCGAATGTAATCATAGGAGCCGCCGGACACACCCACTTTGCCCTGGGCGCTGTTGGTGGGGCGCTTGCGCACATAGTTGATGGTGCCGGAGGCATTGCCCACACCGGTCAGCAGGCCGTTGGCGCCGCGAATCACTTCGATTTTCTCGTAGGCAAAGGCATCGGTGGCGCCAGTGGCTATACCCCAGTTATTGGGCAGGCCTACACCGTCAACCTGGGTGTTTTTAATTTCAAAGCCGCGCGCCACATAGTTGGTGCGGTTGGTTTCCCACTCTTCCACGCTAATACCTGTGGCCAGGCGCAGGGCATCGTTAAGGCTGTTGGCGGCAAAGTTTTCCATCATCTCACTGCTCACCTGGCTGATGGACTGAGGGGTTTCCTTAATGTCCATTTCCAAGCCGGTAGCGCCCTTGCTGTTGCGGTTGGCGCGCACGCCAGTAATAAACACTTCTTCCACGGCATAGCCGGGTTTTTCACTGGCAGGTGTCTCGGCGGCCTGGCTGGCAAAGCTTATGGCGAGAAACAGAGGCGAAAGGGCAAGGGCGGTATGGCGCATGGTGAGTTCCAATCCTGTTGGCTATGAAGCGGATGATTTTGATGACGCAAATCTTAATTAAATGATAATTAAATTGCAAATAATAATAATTATCATTTG
>CBIMZH010000407.1:0-3448 GCA_966248255.1 uncultured Cellvibrio sp. | reverse complement strand
CAACAGCTGATGGTTAAAATTCAGCAGGAAAAGAACCAAAAAACGCGCACCAAGCTCCTCGCCCAGCACTTCGCGCTAATGCAAAAAAATATGGCCTCAATGCAGGAGCAAATGAGCCAGTCCAATGCCGGCATGATGGGGCAGGGAGGAATGGCAAAACACGCCATGGATTCCAAAGGGAATATGCCTATGGGCGAGGGCTCTATGATGAATCATAAGGCCACCAAGGACGACAAAAATCCAACCATGGACACCTGTGCAAATTCGGATCGGCAAATGCCGATGATGCAGCAGCAGCAAATGAAAATGATGTCGCAAATGATGGAGCAAATGGATATGCATCAAAAACAAGTTGAGCGACACAAATAGTTATTAATGCGACTAAATAGCAGGAAAGCAAGTTAGCAGGTCAATCGGAGGCTTTTATGAACAAGTCAGCCCATAGGCCCGGCGTTAATGAGGAGTATCTGGTCAGTCGCAGCCTGCCTTTGGATCTCACAGGCTGTACACAGCAAGAGTTTGCGCAGTTGCTGTCGGAGCTGGACCAGATAATAGGCTTGGATGCCCTGAGCTTTGACGCCGAAAGCGAGATTTTACGGCTAAATTATGATGCAACTCATGTGGATTTTGATCAATTGCAAAGCTGCTTACAGCAGCACAATGTACAGCTTAAGCCGGGTTTGATTAATCGTTTAAAATCAGGCTATTACGAGTTTGTAGATGAGAATATTAAAGCCAATGCCGAACATCAGCCGCAGTGCTGCCACTCGCTTGGCGCAAGCCCGGTCAATAAAAAGCACTGATCATTCGATTTGCGCTTGCCAGTAATAGCCACTAAGATCTGCCCCTATTTGGTGCATCAACTAGGGGCAACCCATGGCCGACTGGCTAACTGAAATCCGATTATTTCTGGGCATAGAGCGCAACACTACCAGCCATACCGAAAAACTATTGAGTGCGCTTGGCGCCTTTTTGGGGATAGGTGCTATCTGGTTGGGAATGCACTGGTATTTTCCTCAGGGCTTTATGCACAGCACGGGTAGCGCGCTTATGGTTACATCCATGGGTGCCACAGCAGTACTGCTATTTGCCGTACCCCATGGCGCCTTGTCGCAACCCTGGGCGGTACTGGGAGGGCACTCGCTATCGGCATTGGTTGGCGTCAGCTGCCAATTGCTATTCCCCGATCAATTCTGGACTCCAGCACTCGCAGTAGGCTTGGCCGTAGGCTTGATGTATTACGGCCGCTGTATTCACCCCCCTGGAGGGGCCACAGCCTTGGCGGCGGTGTTGGGCGGAGAGCAAATCCATCAATTAGGCTATTACTACCTTATTTTCCCTGTGGTTATTAACTTGTGCTTTATTCTGGCGATAGCGCTGGCCTTTAACGGCCTGTTTCGCTGGCGCCGCTATCCGGCTCACTGGAGTGTTCGCAAGCCGGCTCTAAAACTTCAATCCGACTCGGAGTTAAACCAGGAAGATATTGCCGCCGCTATGATCCAGATGGACTCCTATTTGGATATTCCAGCTGAAACCCTTACCGAGTTACTGGAGCTGGCTCGCAACCATGCCGAACAGCATTCCAGCCATCCAGCGCAAATTGGTGTGGGCTGTTATTACTCTAACGGCAAATTAGGGAACCAATGGAGTATTCGCCAAGTCATAGACGCCGCAGATACTGCAGCGCCCACCAAAGACAAGGTGATCTATAAAACAGTGGCAGGCGCCGGGGCTTACGATACAGGGCTGTGCCTGCGCAGCGAGTTTCGCCAATGGGCCAGGTTTGAAGTCACCCCGGATCAAAGTGGACACTGGTTAAAAGTCAGCGGTAAATAGGCGCTTAATTACAAATCACAACCAAGCTATGGGTGTCGCTCGCCAGTCATACCCGTTAAGATGGCGCCTGATTTCAATAACCTTGCTCTTCAAAGGAATCCACCAAGATGTCTTTTTGCGTTATGCCCCTGAACCCCATTAAAAAGGCTGTAGCGGCGCTGGTACTGGCCGGCGGTGCCTTAGGCTCATCCCTGGCCAATGCCACTACAGTACAAATTCAAACTGTTATGGGCGACATAGTGGTAAACCTGTACGACAAAGCCACCCCGGTAACTGTGCAAAATTTCCTCAGTTATGTTGAGAGTGGCGCCTATAACAATACCCTTATTCATCGCAGTGTGGCCGACTTCATCATTCAGGGGGGCGGTTATAGCTATACCGGTAGCCTTCCTCCTACTGCCATTGAGCGGGGCGATACCATTGCTAATGAGCCAGTGTATTCCAACGTTCGCGGCACCATAGCAATGGCTAAAGTATCCGGCTATGTCGAGAGCGCGACCAGTGAGTGGTTTATAAACACCGAAGACAACAGTGCCGATTTGGACCCCTACAAAAACGGCGCCTATACCGTATTTGGTCAAGTAATTAGCGGTATGGATGTTGTGGATGCGATTCAGGAGATTAATCGCTTTAACATGGGCTCGCCCTTTGCCAGCATCCCTTTATTGGATTACAGCTACGATGATTATCAGAACAACGTCCCTGTAGCTGGCGACAATTTCGTGATGGTGACCAATGTTGTCGTGCTGGATGCCAGCCCAGATACCGCCGACAGCCTGAGTCCGGCGTTAAACAAAAAATCCAAAAAGTCTGACAGTGGTAGTGGCAGCAGCAGTTTTTGGATACTGGGCCTGCTTGCCCTATTTGCAGGTGGCCGCTGGCTGCGCCGCGACGCACAATGAAAACAAAGGGCTCTTCGGAGCCCTTTGTTTTTTGGCTGGCTGCAAACTGGCCGATCCGTTAGCTATAGCAACTTCTTGCAGCGTTTTACCCAGGGCCAAGGCCTGTGGTAAATTCCAATCAGGTTTGATCAAGGGAAATCTAAAATGATTACGTATCTCTATTGGTTTTGCGTGTTAGCCGTGTGCGTATTTGTGGCCTGGGGTATAAGTCGTTACTTCAAAATGAAGTACGGCTTGTTGGGCGCATTTATCGTGCTATTGGTCGGCTGGAGCATGTACGCGTTCCATTACCAACAATATTTTGTCAAAAACCTGGGCGGCTTAATGACAATAAATATTGATAAGGACTTAATTCATATCCAAGCCACCTGGAAAGACGATAACCTCTGGGTGGAAAACTACGATCCGGTTAAAAAGGAATGCTATTTCACCGAATACTCCAAAGGTAACCTGTTACAGGGCAGGGTGACCTTAAAAAATTGTAATCCGCTATTGCCCAATAAGCCCTTACCCAACACGGATAACTAAGCATTCATTCCCTTGGGAAAGTGACTTTTATATCACTTAACTGCTAAGTTTTTTCAGTTAGATCATTTCGCCATATTGACTCCCAAAACACCATTCGCAGGCTAGGCTCTAAACAGGTAATTTTGTTAATTGCTGTTTGGGGCGCATTATTAAAGCGATAAAAAATATCGCCTTAACATGGA
>CBIMZH010000406.1:0-3479 GCA_966248255.1 uncultured Cellvibrio sp. | reverse complement strand
GCGCTTTAAGGCCCTGGATTACCGCCGGTGTGTCCACTAGGCCGCCGCGGCTGGTGTTAATCAGCATCACCCCTGGTTTCATTTGGTTGATGGCCAGCTCGTTGATCAAGTGCTGGGTGCCAAGGGTAAGCGGGCAGTGCAGGGAGATAATATCTGCCTGGGGCCAGATCTCCGTCAAAGGCAAATAGCGCACGCCCTTGGCGATAAGCTCGGCATTGGGTTGCAGGTCGGCGGCAATCACCTGGCAGCCGAGGCCGAGCATGATATTGGCAAACACCTGGCCGATTTTGCCTGTGCCTATCACCGCCACGGTTTTATTCACCAGATCAAAACCCAGCAAGCCGTTTAGCGAGTAATCGTTCTCCATAATCCGGTAGTGGGAGCGGTGTAGGTGACGGTTGAGCATCATGATTAAACCCAGCGCATGCTCGGCCACCGCATGGGGAGAATACTCGGGCACCCGCGCGACTTTTAAGCCCAGCTTTTGCGCTGCGGCTAAATCCACCTGGTTGTAACCGGCGCAGCGCAGCGCAATCAGCTTAACCCCCAGCTTGGCCAGTTGCGTTAAACAGGGTTCATCGAGGGTGTCGTTAACAAAGGCGCAGACAGCCGTGCAGCCCTGGGCGAGCAGGCTGGTTTGCGCATTGAGGTGAGTTTCAATAAATTCCAGCTGATGCTGCTGGGCGCCGGGCAGTACCTGATTGGCGCGGCTGAGGTATTCGCGGTCGTAGGGTTTGGTGTTGAATACAGCAACTTTCATGCATCCCTCCCGTGTTTCGGATATCGCTTAAGTGCATTGAGTGTAAGCCAAACCCGCGCCAGTGTTTTGCGCTAGCGCAAATTCGATAATTTTATCGGCTAAAAAGCGCGCTTTAGGATATTAGCCGGTGGCTGTGTAAAATGGCCGCTGATTTTTTTGAGGAGCCGCGTTAATGGCCAGACTGCTGTTTAAACTCGCTAATGTCCCCGATGATGAAGCCCAGGATATCCGCGAACTGTTAAGCCAACATGAAATCCACTTTTACGAAACCGATGCCGGCTTTTGGCGGGTGGGCCTGGATGCTATCTGGCTGGCGGAGGATGCGCAGGAGCAGCAGGCGCGGCAGTTGATAACCGACTATCAACAACAGCGCTCCGCCGCCCATCGCCAAAACCTCGCGCATTTGGAAGCTGAAGGCACTATGCCCAGTTTTGCGCAGATGCTGGTGCAGCACCCGCTGCGAGTGCTGGGTGCGGCTGTGGCGATTGTGTTTGTGCTGGTGTTGTCACTCTTGCCTTTTGGTATGTTGTTGAAAATACATCTTTAATCCAAAAAGTTTTTGCGCAAAAAAATCCACGCACCAGGCGTGGATTTTTTATTCACAACGACAAGCGCACTTAGGGCAGGAAGTTACCCAGCACTTGCATTTGTGGTTTGTCTGCACCTGAGGCATAGGGCTCAATGGTGTACATATAGTCGTCCCACCAGGGACCAGCTGCCCACCAGGTCCATCCCATCCACACATTGCTGTTGTCTTCCATAAATTGCAGCATACCGGCCACAGCCTGGTTACAGGTAGTGTTATCACCGCCAGCAAATTCACCCAGGAAGGCGCGCTTGTTATTGGTGTACAGCCAGTTGGTAAATTCAGTCAAACGCTCAACACCCACGTTGCTGCTTACGCAATTGATCGAAGTGCCAGAGCCATCGGCGTCCAGGTATTGGTGAACTTCAAAGGCGAAGTTATTGCCCGAATCCTGAATGCTGAGCATGGCAGTGGCATTGGGTGTGCCGTACCAGTTGTTGCTCCAGGTAAAGGCGCCAGTCCAGGCATTGCCGGGAACCAGAATCAGGTTGCTTGCACCTGTTGCACGAATTGCGGCAATTGCATCGTTAGCGGCGCTGGCCCACTGCTCAGTTGGCATGGTGTTGGGTTCGTTCATCAAACCAATAATCACATGGCTATTGGATTTGTATTTTTGCGCAAGGCGCGACCAGAAATCAGCCAGGGCAGAATTTGGCACAGCACTTGAGCCAACCAGCTGGCCGTTATAGCGCGCGTAGTTGTGTGGGTCCAGAACTACATAAACGCCTTTGGCCGTAGTAGCCGTTACAAACGCATCCAGACGCGACAGCTCTGTCGCATCAAAGGCGGCATTCAAACTGCGCTGCAAACGCTCCCAGCGGAAGGGCAGGCGCACAGTGTTCATTTTTTTACTTTTGAAGTAGTCCACTTCAGTTTGATTGGGATAAATATAATCCGTCTCATAAATGCCAGGCAGATTACCCTCACCAAACTCGGCGCCGGCCAGGCTTACACCGCGATAGACCATGCCCACCACAGAACTAACGCTGGAGCTGCTTGAGCTTACCGCAGAGCTGCTGGAGACAATTGAACTACTTGAAGATAGCGAGCTGCTTGAGCTAACAGAACTGCTTGAGCTGCTGGAAGCCACAGAGCTGGAACCGACTATGCCGTAGGGCGCAGGTTGCGAACTACAGGTAGATGGCGAAATACAACTTTGCTGGTTTTCCCAGCCCCAGCCGCTTTGAGTGCTGCTGCACAAGGGGTAAAGCGTACCGTACCAGTTACATTGTTGACCGCCTGCGGTACTGGAGACAGAACTGTTAGAGCTTGAGGAAACAATCGAGCTGGAAGAGACGACTGAGCTGGACGAAACAACTGAGCTGGAGGACGCAATCGAGCTGGAAGAAACACTTGAACTTGACGAAATGCTTGAGCTGGAGGCGACACTGGACGAACTACCGCCACAAAGGCTGCCAGTCAAGCTGGGGATTTCAGCGGCGCCGCCGTTTTTATTGCCCTGAAAACCAAACTCAGCGGATTGGCCAGGTTGAATGCTGGCATTCCAGCTAAGCGGTAAAGCCGTGTAGGGATTGCTGCCACTCAGAGTTGCATTCCAGCTGCTGGTGATGCGGTTTGCACCCGCATATTGCCAGCTGAGATTCCAACTGCTCACTGCCGCGCTGGTGTCATTGGTAATGCGAATAGCGCCGGTAAAACCAGAATTCCATTCGTTGCTAATGCTGTAAGTGCAGCTCGCGTAGGCGCCATTAGTGAATAAACCTAATGCAACTGTTGCGCTTAAGGCCTGCCAGAGTTTTTTTTGCTTGAGCAGCAACTTGCGTCGAGCGTAGTGATGAATCGCCATGGTTATTTTCCTGTTATTGTTAAAATTTCAGCCGACAAGTGCGCAGGTCGAATTGCGCAATTGTCGGCCGCTTTGTACAAATTACTGTACGAAGTTGTTAGCAACTATTGGCAGACACTGCCGGTCACGCTGGGTACCTGGGCACTGCTGGAGCTGCCTTTATTGCCCTGGAAACCAAACTCTACGGTTTGCCCCGGTTGAATATTGGAGTTCCAGCTCAAACCTGTGGCGGCATAGGGGTTGGTGCCCGTCATAGTGGCATTCCAGCTGTTGGTAATTTGAGTGCCGTCGCTGTAACTCCAGCTGACATTCCAGCCATTAATTAC
>CBIMZH010000405.1:0-3510 GCA_966248255.1 uncultured Cellvibrio sp. | reverse complement strand
GCCCAGGCCTATAGCGCCGAGGATTACGCGCACATACCCGTGCTTACCCGCGCCGATGGCAGCAAACTGCTGCTGGGCGATATAGCGCAAATCAACGACGGCTTTGAAGACTGGACCATGGTCGCCCAGTACAACGGCCAGCGCGCCGCCTTTTTGGAGTTGTCCATCTCCGAAGACCCGGACATTTTAAAATCCACCGAGGACGTTAAAGCCTTTTTGGCCGAGGTAGAACCCAGCCTGCCCAGCGGTATTCATCTGGATGTCTGGCGCGATATGTCGCAGCTGTTTGAGGCGCGCTTAAACCTGCTGCTGAGCAATGCCCTTAGCGGCCTGCTGCTGGTGTTTGTGGTGCTGATGCTGTTCCTGCGCCCCAAGATCGCCATCTGGGTGACGGTGGGCATTGCCACCGCCTTTGCCGGCGCCATCTGGCTGCTGCCGCATCTGGGGGTGAGCATCAATATGGTCTCGCTCTTCGCCTTCCTGCTGGTGCTGGGCATAGTGGTGGACGACGCCATTATTGTCGGCGAGAGCATCTACACCCGTCAGCAGCACGGCTTGCGCGGTATGGCCAGCGCCGCCAGCGGCGCCAAGATGGTCAGCGCCCCGGTGTTCTTCTCGGTGGCCAGTACCATGGTGTTCTTTTTGCCCATGCTCGATGTGCCCGGCAATATGGCCACTGTGGCGCGCGCCATAGGCGTGGTGGTGATTCTCTGCCTGGCCTTTTCGCTGCTGGAATCGCTGCTGATACTGCCCTCGCACCTGTCCCATATGGCGCCCGAGCAGGAGCCGAAACACCCCTGGTTGCGCCGTTTAAACCAGAGCCGCGAGAAGGTTTCGCAAAGCCTGGAAAACTTTGCCAACAATGTGTATTCGCCGCTGCTCAAGCGCATGCTGGCGCACAAGGGGGCGGCGATTCTCGGCTTTGTGATGGCCTTTGGCCTGTCCCTGGCGCTTTATATGGGCGGCTGGATTAAAAGCAGTTTTATGCCCAAGGTGCCGGGCGATTCTGTTGAGGCGCGGCTGGTATTGCCCGAGGGCACGTCCTTTTTTGAAACCCAGCGGATTATGCGCAAGGTGCAGGATGCGGCGCTGCTGCTGCGCGAGGATAAAACCCTGCGCGACAAAAACGGCGGCGACTTTGTCCGCGCGGTGCAAACCTGGGCCTGGAACGTTAACGTTTATATGAATATCGCGCTGGAGGATGCCGAGACGCGCAAAGTGGGGGTGGATGAAGTGACCCACCGCTGGCAGGCATTAATCGGCGATGTACCCGAGGCCAAAGAGTTTCGCCTGGATTACACAGTCAACGGCTCCGGCGATGATATTCGCCTCAACCTGAGTATCAGCAGCAACCGCTTTGAGGATCAGCAGCAGGTGTCGGAACTGGTGCGCTCCACCCTGGCCAGCTACCCTCATGTGTTTGATGTCAAAACCAGCCTCCAGGCCTCGCGCCCGGAAATCGACCTGCGCCTTAAGCCCAATGCGGAAATGCTCGGCCTCAACCTCAACCAGGTGGCGCGCCAGGTGCGCCAGGCGTTTTACGGTGAAGAGGCGCAGCGCATACCGCGTGGCAGCGAGGATGTGCGGGTGCTGGTGCGCTACCCCAAAAGTGATCGCGAATCCCTGGAGCAGCTCAACCGCATGCGCATCCGCACCGCCGATGGCGCCCAGGTGCCGCTGCTGGAAGTGGCCGAGGTGGTGTTTGTGCCCGGCTACACCATCATTGAGCGGCGCGACCGCAAGCGCAGCATCACCCTGACGGCGCGGGTGGGTTCCGAGGGCGATGCCCAGGCCATAGTGGCGGCTATGAAGCAGCAGTACCAGCTGGAGTGGCAGCGCCAGTACCCTGGCTTCGCCCTGGAGCCGGACGGCAATATGCGCGACCAGGCGGACTTCCAGCAGGCGATGATCAAAAACTTCCTGCTTGCGGTGTTTGTTATCTACATCATGATGGCGGTGAATTTCCGCTCCTACAGCCAGCCATTAATCGTCCTTACCGCTATTCCCTTTGGCTTTATGGGCGCGATCATTGGCCACTTGCTCATGGGCCGGGAGATCTCCATGCTCTCCATCCTCGGCTTTATTGCCTGTGCCGGGGTGGTGGTAAACGACAACCTGGTGTTGATGGACAGGGTTAACCAATTGCGCCAGCAGGGTATGGCCCTTTATGACGCCGTGGTGCAGGCCGGGCGGGACAGGTTCCGCGCTATTTTGCTCACCTCGCTCACCACCTTTATCGGCCTTATGCCGATCATGGCCGAGCAGAGTGTGCAGGCGCGCTTCCTGATTCCCATGGTAATTTCCCTCGCCTTTGGCGTACTCTTTGCCACCCTGGTCACCCTGATACTGGTGCCCTGTTTAAACCTGCTGGGTGAGGATATAAGCCAGCGACTGCGCCACTGGCGTGGCCCAACTGAAAACCAAGTGGAAACTAGCGAACATGAACTCAGCAAAAACGGATGATGAACTTTATTGGGACCTGGTGGAGTCCTTTCTGGACAAAGCCAACGACGCCAGCGAGCAAATTGACCTGGGCATTATTAGCGCCGCACTGATGAATGCCGCCGCGCGCTTTAATGCCTACACAGTGGCCGCCAGCTCGATTGATGCCGCCGAGTTTAGCGAAGACCTGCCGGAAACTACCAACTACCTAACCGGCCGCTACCGCGACCTGCTTAAGGAGCACATGGAGGATTACCGCGCAAACTTTAAAAACTATGTAAATGCCGATGACGGCATAGAAGGCGAGTAAACCCCCGTAAAAACTGGCAGCCTCGGCTGCCAGTTTTGTCTTTCCGCCACATCTGCTTCACCCGCTGTAAAAGCCGCTCTCTCTCTTCTGCAAAAGACTCTTGCTCCCAAGTGCAAAAACATCTCGTCAAATAGATGTTTCGGGCGTAAGCCGAGTCGCTTGAAAATACCAAAAAATCTAATAAACCGCTGGACTAACGCCAACCTTAAGAATCGGTTATATCAGGACTTTTAGAATGAAAAAATGATTTATGCGACAGCCCTTTGCTCGTTTCCTTCTCTGCTAGCCTGAAAAATAACCACCCAACTTGGAGGCAGTCGGATCGTCAATTATCGGTTTGGACGCGCCTTTCCAACAACGCGGCTGGAGAACACTGCGGTTAGCGCGCAGCGCGCTTGGAGAACAACACCATCGGGAAGCATCACACTTGGGGAAGAGCAAATGATCAGATCACGCCGCCACTTACTACCACTCTGGATAGGTCTACTCTGCATGGCTGAGCGCGCCAGCGCCCTGGGCCTGGGCGATGTCCAGGTCAATTCACATCTGGGCGAACCCCTGGACGCCAGTGTCCAGCTGCTCGACCAGTCAGATAACAATCTGCGCGTCGCCATAGGCCAGCAGGGCGATTACCAGGCCCTGGGCATTGAATACTCCAACTTGCACGCACAACTGAGCTTTGAGCCAGTGGCGATTAATGGCGCTCAGTATTTGCGTATTCGCAGCGACGCGCCTGTGCACGAACCCTATCTGGATTT
>CBIMZH010000404.1:0-3516 GCA_966248255.1 uncultured Cellvibrio sp. | reverse complement strand
AACGCGCCGCCGGTGTGGGCAATGATGCTCTGGTCAATGCCTATGAATTGATCCTCTCGGTAAACTATCAAATTGCCAGCCCGGACAAGGTGCTGACCGAGGCCAACACCCGCGGTAGCATCTCGCGCACCTACAATTTCGACGTTAACCAGGCCAACTATTCCGAACAGGAAGAGGCGCTGATTTTGCGTGAAATGCACCGCGATCTGGCGCAGCAGATTTTGCGTCGCCTGAAAGTGCTGGCGAGCAAAGAGAAAGCGGCCAAGGCCCCCTAACCCGACATGGCCAAACTGCGCCCGGAACAGCTCAGCGCTGCCCTCAACAAACAACTGGCCCCGATTTATCTCGTCTCCGGGGATGAACCCCTGCTCGCCCAGGAAGCCTGCGATGCGATACGCGCTGCGGCGCGCCAGCAGGGTTTTAACGAGCGCGAGCTGTATCACGCCGAAGCCAGTTTTGACTGGGGCCAACTATTAGCCTCGGCCAATAGCCTGTCGCTGTTTGCCGACAAAAAAATTATCGAACTGCGCATCCCCAGCGGCAAACCCGGCGATAAAGGCGGCAAAATTTTACTTGAGTATGCCGAGTCGCCCGCGAGCGACAACCTGCTGTTAATTGTCACCCCCAAACTCGATGGCGCCGCACAAAAAACCAAGTGGTTTAAAGCAGTGGAAGATGCCGGTGTGCACATTCAAATCTGGCCCATTACGCCCGCGCAGTTACCGCGCTGGATTGGCCAGCGCCTGCAACAGGCTGGCCTCTCCGCAGAAGCCAGCGCCATTGAATTATTAGTGTCGCGGGTGGAGGGCAATTTACTCGCCGCGGTGCAGGAAATTGAAAAATTAAAACTGCTCACCGCAAACAATCAAGTGAGCTATGAACTTATGGCCTCGGTGGTCGCCGACAGCGCTCGCTACGATGTGTTTGGCCTGACCGACAAAGCCCTGCACGGCGATGCCCGCGGCGCGGTTAAAACCCTGCAGGGGCTGCGCAGCGAAGGCACAGAGGCCATCAATGTGCTCTGGGCGCTCACCCGCGATATACGTTCGCTGGTGCAAATCTCCCAGGCGGTTAGCCAGGGCAAGCATTTTGATTGGGCGGCCAAGCAGGCGGGCGTTTGGGAAAAGCGCCAGCCACTGATTCAAGGGGCGCTGCGCCGGCTCAAACCCGGCCATCTGCAACTCTTATTGCGCAAAGCCAATGGCATAGATAAAGCCGTTAAAGGCATGCGCAATGCCGAACCCTGGGACGAGCTGCTGGACCTGGTGCTCAACCTGGCCGGGGTGATGAGTTTAAATCCGCTCAACGAGCGTTTAAGTTTAAAAATCTAGACATATTTTTATAGAGCATCCACAGAGATGTCAGGGCAGCAATGCCAGACAAAGCACAACTGCGTTTTCCACACAGCGGCAAACTGCCACTGCAACAATAACCGGAAACCAGGAACAATAAGCATGAAGAAATCCTTAATTGCCACAGCGCTCAGTTTAAGCCTCAGCTGTTTCGCACAAGGCGAAACCCCAGCGCCCTCAGGTACCACACCCACGCCGCGCACCATCGAGTACTCCTGGATGTCCGTTGCCAGCTGGCAGCGTATGCACGCCGAGGATGTGCTGGTTGCCGAGCACGACCAGGTAGATGTGTTATTTTTTGGCGACTCAATTACCGCTGGCTGGGATTGGACTATCTGGCAGGAAAACTTTGCCCCGCTTAAAGCCGCCAACTTCGGCATAGGAGGCGATCACACCGGCAATATGCTCTGGCGTTTGCAGCATGGCGATATTGGCCAACTGCAACCCAAGGTGATAGTGCTGCTCGCCGGCGTCAATAATTTTGGTCACCTCAATGAAACACCCGCGCAGGTGTTTACCGGCGTTAAAGCGGTAGTCGCACAATTACAACTGGCATTTCCCAGCGCCAAAATTTTGCTTAATGGCGTTTTTCCCTACGAGCAATCGGCGCAAAGCCCCAAGCGCAAAGAGGTAAAAAACCTCAACACATTGCTCGCCAAACTGGGCGATGACCAGCGCGTCTACTTCCGCGACTACGGCCATTTATTTGTGCAAAAAAATGGCGACATATCTAACGAGATCCTCGGCGACTATTTGCACCCTACTGCCAAAGGCTATGCTTTATGGGCGGCGGCCATGACGCCGGAGATTAAAAAACTTTTAGGTACCCACTAAGGTGCCCGTTGAGGTGAGCAATGAAACTAAACCTCCTTGTTATTATTTGCTCCGCCTGGCTGCTGGCCTCCTGCGCCAGCAGCTCGGATAAAACCGAGAGCAGCAAAGTGCAGACATCCGCCTCAATCGCACCGGTCACCATCAGCGCTCAGGATGCCCAGCTGGCACTTATGGGCCGCACCCGCACCAATAGCGATGGCAGCCGCAGTGCCGGCTACCCAGGCGTAAGTTATTTTATGCAGGTGACTGGCACTCGTCTGAGCATGGCCGCCAGCAGCAACAGCGGCAATGGCTGGGTGGATGTGATAGTGGATGATGGCGAAGCGCGATTAATTCAATTGGCGCAACAGCCAGGCAGTTATGAACTCTTCACGTTTACGGAGCCGGGCCAACACAGTGTGCGCGTCACCCTGCGCAGTGAAACCTGGCAGGCGATCTCCACCATCAACAGCTTTACCCTGGAGGGCGGCAAGTTTTTAGCCGCGCCCAGTTTGCCCGCGCGCAAAATTTTGCTGCTGGGGGATTCAGTTACCTGCGGCGAGATGATTGATCGTGTGCCGGGCGAAGAGCGCAATGCGCGCTGGTCCAACGCGCGCGAATCCTATGGCCTGCTAACCGCCGCCGCCGTAGATGCCCAGGTGCAACTGGTGTGCTATGGCGGTCGCGGCCTGGTGCGCAGCTGGGATGGCAAAACCAATGAGCTCAACCTGCCCGACTTTTACCCACTGGCGCTGGCCGACCAGGCTCAACCCGCCACCTGGGATAAAAGCCAGTTCACGCCCGACCTGGTTATAAGCGCTATAGGCACCAACGATTTCAGCCAGGGCATTCCCCAGCGCCAGGCCTATGTTGCCGCCTATGTAAAACTGGTGAAGCAGATACTCGCAGACTACCCCCAGGCGCAACTGGCGCTTATGGAAGGCTCAATTCTCGATGAGGAAAAAAAACGCGCCTTGACCCGCTATATTGGCCAAACCCTCAAGCAGCTTAAGGATCCGCGCGTGCATCAATTTATTGCCAACCACTATCCGGGCGACGAGCAAGACGCCCACCCCACCAAAGCCCAGCACCAGGAGATGGCCGAAGACCTGATCCCTCAGGTGCGCGCACTGATGAACTGGTAACCCCTCCTCCTGGCATTGGTTGCTCATTTACTGACAACCAATGCCATTCATATTTTCCCCGCCAAGCTTATAGTCATATCGAATATTTGCTGTTATCTTAACCAGCGAGCCAGAGTATCTGTACATTTGTCATATCAGACAAGTCGCAAGTGCACGCAACAATAACAAACGGCTCAGTGTCAGGATCGCCCGCTTTAGGGCGGGCA
>CBIMZH010000403.1:0-3521 GCA_966248255.1 uncultured Cellvibrio sp. | reverse complement strand
CTGCCCCGAAGAGCAGGCGGCAGACCAGACGCGAAGCGGCCCAGCCATGCGATTGTTAGGCGCCATCAATTGCGGCAAAAGCGTAGTGCGCAGGTAGTCAAATGGGTAGTTATCACGAAACCAAAAGGTTTCGTTGGTCGTCATTGAATCTATTACCTGCTCTTTCAACTTGCGGTTAAACCCCTGCTTTAAGGCTTTTACCAGTTCGCTAAAAGAGGCGAGCTTGTGCTCTTCAAGAATGCGACGAATGCGATTGGTGACCAGATACTGTTTGTTATCCCCAAGGGAAATACCGCAAGCCTGCTCTAAAAATTGGCGAAACTCATTAAACTCAGCCTGTTCCAGCAGCTCGCGGCTAGGTGTTTGATCAAAAGGCGACGATTTATTACTCATACTTCTTTATATCCGGGGCCTTTAAGTCAGCCAATACACCACTATATGACCAAGACAATTAGGTTTGCTCAGGCGGCATCAGGTGTTCACCGGTAATGGCAAGTACCTGGTCATTAACCCTGCGCGCCAATTCATCCGGGTGAAACTTGGCCAAAAAGTCATCGGCACCTACTTTGCGCACCATGGCCTCGTTAAAGACACCGCTTAACGAGGTGTGCAGAATAATGTGCAGTTTTTTCAAATCCGGGTGGTTGCGCACTTCAGCGGTAAAGGTGTAGCCATCCATCTCCGGCATTTCTATATCGCAAATAATCATCACCAATTCGGCGTATGGGTCCTTCCCTTGACTGAGCAGATCCTTGAGATAGTTAAATGCCTCTAGACCATCCTTTTTCAAGGTGGTGCGAATCCCCATACTCTCTACCACACGCTGAATCTGCTTACGAGCGATGCTGGAGTCATCAATAATCAGCACGTGCTTTTGCACCACGCGCTCGGCAAGGCCATCTTCAATCACACCCTGACTGATCTCCTCTTTAACCGGAGATACTTCAGCGAGGATTTTTTCCACATCAATTATCTCCACCAGCTGACCTTCAACCTGGGTCACGGCGGTTAAATAGTGCTCTTTACCCGCACCTTTGGGTGGTGGATGTATATCACCCCAATTCATATTGACGATGCGCTCCACAGAGCGGACCAAAAAGCCCTGAGCAGTGCGATTGTACTCGGTAATGATAACGAAGCAGCTTTCTATGTCAGAAAGCGCGCGCTTACCTATGGCCAGATTCATATCCATAATGGGCAAGGTGCCGCCGCGGATATGAGCCACACCCCTAACGACCGAGCTTCTCCCGGGAATAGCATTTAGCTGTGGGCACTGGAGCACTTCTTTGACTTTAAACACGTTAATGCCGTAAAGCTGCTGCCCACCCAGGCGAAACAAAAGCAATTCAAGTCGGTTTTGACCAACCAGCTGAGTGCGCTGATTGACACTATCCATTACTCCGGCCATTTATTTACCTCTTATCTAGTAGAGATCGCCCGCTATTTTATCCATAGGCCAGGGCCAGGCATTTTACTCACCTACCCGGCTTAGGCACAGACCTTGCATTTTTAGCTGTAACGACTCCTTTACGGCAACGAAGCGTCAATCTTTAGGGATTCCGAAACGCGAGTCCAATGACGCCAATTCTTACCTAAAGAGAATAGGACAAAATATGGAACTTCCTAGTTTTCATAAAGTTTTCTTTTTACCAGCAATGACTAAGCAGCAGTTGCAGCGGCATGGCTTTGCCGCTGCCTGGGCAGTTGTTGTCAGCATATTGGCAATAAATTGCCAGGCGGACGGTTTTTACTCCCACCAAGAAATTCGACAGCAAGCTGCCAGTTTTTTGACGAAGCAATATGCCGCTCAGGGCAAACTTGAAGTTTCCATAGGCAACCTCGATAGCCGTTTACGATTGCCGCACTGCTCCCAGGCGCTGGACTTTAGCGCACAGGACACAGCCAACAGTGGCGGCAATCTGAGTGTTCAAACCCAATGCAGAGGCACCCCCCGTTGGTCGACACATATCCCGGCCCAGGTACGTATTTACCGCGAAATACCGGTTGCCAGCCGCGATCTGAGCCGCGGCCAGACCCTAAACACAGCTGATATTAGCTGGGAAACCCGGGAAATCAGCCAGTATCGCCAGGAATACCTCACCAAATCAGAGGATATTTTGCAGCTGGAGGCCAAGCGCAATATAGGCAAAGGAACGCTCTTTTTCGCGTCCGCCCTCAACGCCCCTAAAGTGATTAAACGGGGGGATCAGGTGGCCCTGAGCTCCAATATTGCCGGCATTAACGTCACCTCATCCGGCACTGCCATGAGTGACGGCCGTATAGGCGAAAGAATACGCATCAAGAACAATCAATCTGCCCGAGTAATTAGCGGCACGGTTGTTGCTGAAGGAAAAGTAGTCACTTTGTAACAAGCGACTAAAAATATTGCTAAAGTATTGCCCTGAACTGCCGATATCAAAGGTAAGTGCACCGCTAGACCGTGCAACTCGCGCAAGACTTAGCAATGACAAACTGGGGAATTGAAATGATTGATACAACTAACAGCTTAGGGGCTCTGGGCCCCAAGAACACCCGCGGCAAGGTTGGCGGTAGCCCCGCTAGCGAAGCCAAAACGCCCGCCCCGGGTAACACCACCGCGGAGAAGCCCGAATCTGGCGATCAGGTGAAGCTGAGCGCTGAGGCCCAAAATATGAGCCGCCTGGAAGCCAAGGTTGCCAGCTCTGCTGACGTAAACCTGGAAAAGGTCGCCGCTATTCGCCAGGCGATCGCAGAAGGTAAATTCGAATTTAACCCTGAGCGTATTGCTGAAAATATGCTCAAGCAGGACGATCTGCTGGCTTAAATTACTCCGGTTGAACCAGCCTTCCCCAGGGGCTGGGTCGACCTCAACATTTAGTCATTGCCCGAGGTAGCTATGTCTGTCGATGCATCGCAATTGCGCGAAATGATGAACCTGGACTCTGAAGCGGTATCTCGCTTAAAGCTGCTCCTTGCCGAAGAACGCCAATTGCTTGAAACTCGCAAACACGAAGAACTGCAAGCGGTTATTGAAGAAAAGTCCGAACTGGTTGAGCGCCTGAGCAAACATGCACAGATGCGCCACAAACTCCTTCAATTATTAAAGTTGCCGCAAACCCCTCAGGGTTGGGATATGTTTCTCCAGCGCAATGTGCAAACACTGCCAATGCGCGAAGGCTGGAAATCGATCATTGCCGAGTTTAGCGAGTGCCAAAAGCTCAACGATATTAATGGCAAGATGATCTCTCGCTCCCGCCAAACGCTCGCCCATCTGCTGGGCCTGTTGCGTGGCCAGGTAGCCAATCCCTCGCTGTATAACGCCTACGGCGCTACCACTCAGCAAAATACCTCCTACACAGTGGCCAAGGCTTAACCGCCTTGGCTAACTGGCAAACACCTGTCGATATTCTTTTCCCTGCCTCTAAGCATTTGCTATTTACTGAGCCTTGGATTAGTTACAGAAAATTCCTACAATACCGCCTCTTTATGCTCCGGTAGCTCAGTTGGATAGAGCAGCCGCCTCCTAAGCGGCAGGTCGGACG
>CBIMZH010000402.1:0-3523 GCA_966248255.1 uncultured Cellvibrio sp. | reverse complement strand
GCACGCATTGCGGCGCGCATCGCCATTGACCGTGCCTTTCGCGCCGACGCTGAACAGGGGTTGGCAATTGGTATGGACGAATACCTGACCAAACCAATCGACCCCGAAACCCTGTTTGCCGCTATGGCGCGTTTTTGTAAAGCCAAGCAACAGGATGACGCTGCAAGGCCTCTTAGCAGTGTGCCGGCGAAGCCAGCAAACAATTCTCAATCTGCGCCCGGCAGCAACCCCTCGCCTTATGTCGGTGAGCGCAGTGATCAGTTTATGGATTTTGCGGCTGGCTTGAAGGCCTGTGGCGGCAAGCTGGAGCTGTTAAAAAAAATATCCGCCAAGTTTCTTGCCAGGTACGAAGCTATAGATGCAGAAATCGCCCAGGCGATAGCAGACAATCAGCTAGCTAAAGCCAAGCAGCTAAGCCATACCCTGGCCGGAGTGGCGGTAAATATAGGGGCCATTCATTTATCGACTATTGCTCAGCAATTGGATGAAGCCCTGTCGGCTCAGGACAAAAATGCCACCCAACTTCTGTTGATCCAACTGGGGCAAACATTACAGGGGTCGCGGGCCAGCATCGCCAGCTTTGTGGCGAGCTAGACCGCGGTAGCACTAAGTAAACGGGTTTAATCCGGGCTGAGCTTTTTTATTAACCTGTGTGTCGTTATTAGAGCTGGCCTCGTTATTAAAGCGCGCCGCTTCAATAAGCGTTTTCGCCAAACTAGGCCTGGCTCACATTAATCACAATCTTGCCGATAGCGCGACCGGATTCACTCAGGGCGTGGGCTTTGGCCGTATCCTTAAGCGCAAACTCGGCGCCGACTAGGGGGCGAATTAATCCCGCATCCACCAGCTTGGCGTATTCGCGCAAAATCTGCGCGCTTGGTTCGATAAAAATAAACGCGCCGCGTGCGCCTGCGGCTTGAGCGCGCTCTGCCGTGGGTGGGCTGACAATGGAAACCAACAGGCCATTGGGCTTTAGCACCGACCAGGAGGCCTCCTGCACATCGCCACCCAGGGTATCCAATACCAGATCAATATTGCTTAGCTGCTCGGCAAAGTTCTGGCTGCGATAATCAATTACCTCATCGGCGCCCAGGGATTTAACCAGTGCGGCATTTTTGCCCGAGGTAGTGGCAATTACATAGGCGCCGCGTGTTTTAGCCAGTTGAATGGCGAGTGAGCCAACACCGCCGGAACCTGCGTGAATTAATACCCGCTGACCCGCGCTAATGTGCCCTTGGGTAATCAGCGCCTCCCAGGCGGTAATGCCAGCCAGGGGTAGGGATGCGGCCGCAGCATGGGGGATGGTGTTGGGCTTGTGCGCAACTTCGCTGGCGCGCACGGCTATGTACTCGGCGTAGCTGCCATTGCGTTTAATATCCGGGCGCGAATAAACCGCATCGCCAACCTTAAACTCCGTCACCTCAGCGCCTACCGCTGCCACCACACCGGAAACATCCCAGCCCAAAGTGAGCGGCATAGGGTAGCTGATTAGCTGTTGCAAATAGCCCTGGCGAATTTTCCAATCCACCGGGTTGACCGAGGCGGCTACCACCTTAATTAATACATCGCTTGGTTCAATCGCGGGCACAGGTGCATCTTCGTGCTGGAGCACGCTGGCATCGCCATAACTGTGAATTCGGACTGCTTTCATTACCTTCTCCTTTCTGCGTGTGAGGCAAGGTTTTGGGGAGTGGCTGGCTCCCCAAATGGGTGTCACTGAGTGTAGATTTAGTTGAATTTTCTGCGCGCTTTATGGCGCAGTTTTTTTAGCGTTAAACGCTCGCTTTTCTTTAGCGCTCACTAATGGATTTATAGCGGCTCAGCCAGTGGGCATAGGGCGCGGGCAATACCCAGGCGGGCTTATCCAGGTTGAGTTTTTTAGCGGCAAAGTAGGGCCAGTGGGGGTTTTCCAAATGGGCGCGGCCGACCATGACTAAATCCAGCTGACCGTTTTTAACTGTGGCATTGGCCACTTCCGGCTGATCCACACCCCAGGCTGTGGCGACGGGGATATCTGCCGCTTGTTTAATCTGCTGCGCAATGGGCGCTAAAAATGCCGGGCCCCAGGGGATGTTTGCATCAGGGGTGTTAAAGCCCATGCTCACGCTAATAAAGTCAGCGCCCAGGGCTTTAAATTGGCGAACCGTGGTAATGGATTCGGCGAGCATACGCTGGTCGTCGCCATCAAATTCCACGGCGCCCAAGCGAATCGTCAGCGGCAGGTTTGCCGGCCAAACTTCGCGCACCGCCTGTAGGGTTTCCAGCATAAAGCGGCTGCGTCCGGCCAGGTCGCCGCCGTAGCCATCGCTGCGTTTGTTGGAGTGTACCGAGTAAAAATTTTGCGCTAAATAGCCGTGGGCGAAGTGCAGTTCCAGCCACTCAAAACCTGCGGCCAGGGCGCGCTGAGTCGCGGCGACAAAATCCTGCTTAACCCGCTCAATATCCGCCAGGCTCATCTCTTTAGGTACACGCGACAGGCCGCCGCCAAAAGCCACTGCCGAGGGTGCGATTGTCTCCCAGGCATCCGGGTGATTAATGTCCAGATGATCATCGCCCTCCCAGGGGCGATTGGCGCTGGCCTTTCTGCCTGCGTGGGCAATTTGAATACCGGCCACGGCACCGGCTTGTTTAATGTTGGCTGCAATCTGTGCCATGCCCGGCAATTGCTCGTCGTTCCACAGGCCAGTGCAGCCGGGGGTAATGCGCCCTTCCGGCGATACTGCGGTGGCCTCGACAATCACCAAACCGGCACCGCCCCTGGCCAGGCTGGTGTAGTGGGCCTGATGCCAGTCGTTGACCACACCGTTTACAGCGCTGTACTGGCACATGGGAGGAATAGCAATGCGGTTGCGCAAATTAGTCGCTTTAAGGCTATAGGGGCTGAAGAGTTCGCTCATAAGTCGCTCACAATAAAAATGGCAGGCAAAAATAAATGCCCTGGGTTGACGCTGGGCCGATTGGCGCGGGAGGGAAAGCGACTAAACAGGCGTGCTGTTAAAGAGGCTGCCGCGGCCAGGGAATTCGGCTACTGGGGTCAGCATACACAGGCTGTAAAATGACGTAAAATTATTAAAAATCATTATTTGGATTATGTTTTGTAATGCTTAATCTCAAGTTTCTGCACACCTTCTGTACTCTGGCGGAGCTGGGCAGCTTTACCAAGGCGGCCGAGCGGCTGTATATGACCCAATCCGGCGTTAGCCAGCACATTATGAAACTGGAGCAGGCGCTGGATATGCCGCTGCTGGTGCGCAAAGCCAAAGGCTTTAGCCTCACCGATGCGGGGCAGCGGCTTAACCGCGAGGCGCGGGAAATTATCAAACGGATGCAGGAACTGGAGCTCAACCTGAGCCAGGATGACCCCTATGAGGGCGAGGTGCGGATGATGTCGCCGGGCAGTGTCGGGCTAAAACTCTACCCGCATTTTTTAAGGGTGCAGAGCCTCCACCCCAAACTGATTATGGATTACCGCTTTGCGCCCAATAACGACATAGACAAGGCGATTATCAATAACAAAATTGAT
>CBIMZH010000401.1:0-3531 GCA_966248255.1 uncultured Cellvibrio sp. | reverse complement strand
ACCAAGAAAGTGTTGCCACTCAGCCAAGTGGTAAGCCAGGATCACCAGCAGATTATTAACATTGCGCGCGAGGCATTCCATTATTCGCGCTTTCATGAAGATCCCTTTATCGACTCAAATTTGAGCTGTGAGCGCATGGCCAATTGGGCCAGGGATATGCTCGCAAATCAGACGCCTTGCCTGGTCTACCGCAATAACGACGGGGAAGTGATCAGCTTTTTATTTTACGAGCACCCAGCGCCTGCTGAGGTCAAGCTCCTGCTGGGCGGCAGTGCCGCTAATAAGGGCATGTATTCCCCTTATTTCTGGATTAGTTTTATGGAGTACTTTAAAACCAAGCAGTGCAAGAAAGTCACTACCGTGATTTCTGCCTCCAATAAGGGCGTTATGTCGCTCTATTTAGACCTGGGCTTTAAAGTCAGCTCCTGCAATGCCGATTACCATTTACATTTGAGTTAACAACTATGACAGTACTAAATATCATCGAAGAGAAATTTCAGGAAGTTCTAGAACGACGCGGTTTAGAACTGGAGGTGGATGCACTAAGCGAATCAGTGGTATTGCTGCAAAGTGGCATGGACTCTTTAGGTTTTGCCATGTTGGTGGCGCTGCTCGACGAAGAGTTGGGTTATGACCCCTTTACCTTGATGGCCGAACCGGTTTATCCGCAAACCTTTGGTGAGTTTGTGGCGGTTTACCAAAAATTTGCCCCAGCGGCCTGATATGAGCAGTTTGATTTCCCGTATTCGCCAGGTCCCAGCCGCAAGGCCGGCATTTTTATATCAGGCGGAAACAATTAGCTTTGGCGATTTAATTGCTGAATACGAGCAATGCGGTTTTGCTCGGTTAATGCCCCAGGCATTGGTGCTCTCGGGATTATCCTATCTGGAATTGGCCAAAGCTATTTTGATGCTGGATGGCTGTGCCAAGCGGGTATTGCTTATTCCTGAGGGCTTTGATCCTGAGGTGTTTGCGCAATTTAAAATTCAGCTGGAAATAGTTGCAGAAGTTCGCACCTGGCAGGAGGTTATCGATCTTGGCCGTACGTCTAGCGTTGCAACCGATCATCCGCTGCCAGAATCACAAGTTACCGAGTGGATAATTCCTACATCTGGAACTACCGGAACTCCAAAGCTGATTAGCCATACGGTTGCAAACCTCTCGGCTTCCAGCATTGTCGATATTTCCCGTGGTGAAGAGTTTATTTGGGGGCTTTCCTACAACCCATATAGATTTGCTGGAATACAGGTGTTGCTGCAGGCCCTTTTGTCCGGCTCAGCGCTGGTCATTCCCGGGTCGTTAAAGCTTGACAGCATGCTGGAAGATTTTGCCCGGGCAAAATGCAACGCGCTTTCCGGTACACCGACATTTTGGCGAAGTTTTTTAATGCACGATGTCAGCCTGCCCCTCAAGCGTATAACCCTGGGTGGTGAGATATGCGAACAGCGACTGCTTAGCGCGCTGAAAGCCCGCTTTAATCAGGCGCGTATAGTGCACATCTACGCGTCTACCGAGGTGGGTGTAGGCTTTGCCGTTAAAGACGCAAGCGCCGGCTTTCCGCTCGCCTATGTCCGCGAAGGTGTAAATGGCAATAAGTTAAAAGTCTCGGAGCAGGGCTTGCTCTGGATCAAGCCGCAGACTATGCAGCAAAAATTTTACTCAGACGCGATACCGATAGATGCCGATGGTTTTATCTGTACTGGTGATTTGGTAGAGATAGTTGATGAGCGGGTTTACTTTTTAGGGCGCGATAGCGGTGCAATTAATATCGGCGGCAATAAGGTAATCCCCGAGGAAGTCGAAGCTAAAATAATGGAGTTGGATGAGGTGGCCCTGGCGCTGGTTTATGGTAAAAGCAACCCTATAACTGGCCAGCTGGTCGCCGCCAATATTGAGCTGTCGGGTGCTTTGGCTGCTCAGGATACCAAAGCCATTAAGACACGCATTCAACAAAAGTGCCGCACCGAACTTGCAGACTATAAGACCCCTGTATTAATTAAATTTGTGGAAAAAATCCCGTTGAACAGCGCGGGCAAAGTAGATCGAGGCTCAGTATGAAGACAGTAGTTGTCACTGGCGCAGGAAAGGGCCTTGGGCTTGCTGCTTGCAAAAAAATTATAGAGGCCGGATTTCGTGTGGTGGGCATCGGCAGAACCTACTCCGATGAGTTTAAAGTGCTGGTCGCTGCACACCCGGATAGTTGTACCTTTGAGGTCTATGACTTTAACAATACTGCAGGTATCAAAGATCTGGTCAAGGAGCTGGTTAAAAAATACGGTCGCGTATACGGGTTGGTAAATAACGCTGCCCTGGGCCATGACGGCGTACTTAGTACTATGCACGAATCGCAAATTACCGAGTTGCTGCGTGTAAACGTAGAGGCGCCAATTTTATTAACCAAGTATTTATCGCGCTCTATGATGCTGCTGAATGAAGGCCGCATTATTAATGTAGGCTCAATTATTGGCAGTACCGGCTTTAACGGGCTCTCGGTTTATGCCGCGAGTAAAGCGGCTATGGGAGGCTTTACCAAATCGCTAGCGCGGGAGCTGGGTAAGGTGAATATTACCGTTAATACTCTCGCACCTGGCTATATGGAAACGGCTATGACCAGCGGCCTTCAGGGCGAAAAGTTGGACGCAATTAAGCGTCGCAGCCCGCTGGGTAGATTGGCCAATGTGGAGGACGCGGCAGCAGCAATAAAGTTCTTGCTGTCGGATGAGGCCAAATCAATTACAGGGACTACCATCACTGTCGATGCAGGTTCCACGGCTTAATACTATGGGATACTTATTTATAGCTGGCTGCATTTTCTTTACAGTCTATGGCCAATTAATTTTAAAGTGGCGGATTAACCAGGTTTCGGGTGTGCCAGAAACGCTGATGGAAAAGGCAGTCTTTCTGATTATGCTTATCTTGAAAGATCCGTTTGTTTTAAGAGGATTTTTGTCGGCATTTATCGCCTCGATTTTTTGGATGGCGGCAATGACGCGATTTGCTATTAGCTTTGCCTATCCATTTATGAGCTTGGCTTTTGTTTTGGTGATGGTGGGTTCTAGCGTATTTTTTAATGAAGCTATTAATGCCTACAAGATCGCTGGGACGATAGTTGTAATACTTGGCTTAGTCATTCTCAGTCGCGGCTATTAAATTGACTGAGGGTATATGATGAGCTTTAAAATTCGTGAGCGACTAGCGCTTATCAAGTACTTACTGCGTCACCGCAAGCTTATCAGGCGGTTTAAACAGCTTGCTGGCCGCTACCAAGGTAAAGACGTTCTAATTGTCGGTAACGGACCAAGTGTGGACATTAAAGACTTGGAAGCAATTGCGGATATTCCCACTATCTGTTGCAATCGCTTTTATCTATGTTACCCAACCACTGAATTTAGGCCCGATATTACTTTGGTGGTTGATAGCCAAATGATCAGTGATTTTGGCACAGACATTTGCCAGAATGCGGCCTCGATAGTAGTCACAGCCAGTCCAGAGATAGCGGACAACAATTCGAATAGCTATTTTTTACCCTTG
>CBIMZH010000400.1:0-3536 GCA_966248255.1 uncultured Cellvibrio sp. | reverse complement strand
CGGGGGCTGCGACGATGGCTGCGGCTGGACCTGTGCCCGCGCCGGGGCCGACACTTTTGTCGCTGGATCGGCAATTTTTAACTCCGCCGATTATGCGCAAACCATTGCCCAAATGCGAGCCATACTGGCTGAAATATAAGCGTTTGCAGGGGTAAAAATCAGGGTAGGCAGGCGTCAAATATTTAAGTACACTTGCCCCATTGCAAACAGGAACTACCTCCGTGTATTACCCACAGCCTCATTTCACAACACTGTGTGTGGCCGCCATCGCCCGATGGCGTTGCTAGTCTATTCTGCCCACTAACCCTGTTGGTGGCTGTCTTCGCTCATCTGCTGTTGTGCACTGATACCGGTAGATGATGTTTCTCCAAAATATAATGGTTTGCTAGCCAGGCATTGGCTGGTCGCGAAAGGTAATGAAATGACACCCGAACTCTTTTCCCAATTAGCCGCACAGGGCTATAACCGCATACCTGTGGTGCGCGAAGTCCTGGCTGATCTGGACACGCCTCTTTCCTCCTATTTAAAACTGGCCGCCGGTCCCTATTCCTATTTATTTGAATCAGTGCAGGGTGGCGAAAAATGGGGTCGCTACTCCATCATAGGTTTGCCTGCGCGCACGGTGCTAAAAGCCTTTGGCGATAAAGTGCAAATTGAGCGTGACGGCGCCTTGGTGGAGACTCATGAGTGTGCCGATGCGCTAGCCTTTGTCGAGCAATTCAAGGAGCGCTATAAAGCCCCGGAGCTGCCTAATTTGCCTCGTTTTACCGGCGGATTAGTGGGCTATTTTGCCTATGATTGTGTGCGCTATGTGGAGCCGCACCTTAAAGCCAGTATGCCCAAAGATATTCTGGGTAACCCCGATATTCTGTTGAGTGTTTCCGACGAGGTGCTGGTGTTTGACAACCTCGCCGGTAAATTGATTCTGGTGATTCACGCCAACCCTGAAATTGCTAACGCCTTTGAAAAAGCAGTGGCGCGTCTGGATGAGCTTGAACAAAACCTGCGCAAGCCAGTGCCGCCAGTGGCCCCCTTAAGTTTGCATGCTGATGGCGCGAAAGAGCTGCAGTTTAAATCCCATATGGGCGAGGCGGGCTACAAAGCGGCAGTAGAAAAAATCAAGGAGTACACCCTCTCCGGCGATATCATGCAGGTGGTTCCATCGCAGCGTCTGTCCATTGATTTTACCGCTGAGCCGCTAAACCTCTATCGCGCGCTGCGCAACTTGAACCCTTCGCCCTATATGTATTTTTTAAATTTGGGTGATCACTATGTAGTGGGTTCAAGCCCGGAAATTCTCGCCCGTCTGGATCATGGCGAGGTGACTGTGCGCCCCATCGCCGGCACTCGCCGTCGCGGCCGCACGCCGGAAGAAGACAAAGCAATGGAAATCGAACTGGTCAACGATCCCAAGGAAATTGCTGAGCATTTAATGCTGATTGATTTGGGCCGCAATGACGTGGGTCGTGTAAGTGAAATTGGTAGTGTGCGTGTCACCGATAAAATGGTAGTGGAGCGCTACTCCCATGTGATGCATATCACTTCCAATGTTACTGGCCAGCTTAAAGCGGGCCTGCAGGCAATGGATGTTTTGCGTGCGGCGCTGCCGGCGGGCACGCTATCCGGGGCGCCTAAAATTCGCGCCATGGAAATTATTGACGAAATTGAAACTGAAAAACGCGGTATTTACGGCGGAGCTGTGGGTTATATCTCCTGGAATGGCAATATGGATACCGCCATTGCTATTCGCACAGCCGTAATTAAAGACGGCAAGCTTTACGTGCAGGCGGGCGGTGGCATAGTCACCGACTCCATTCCTGAACTGGAATGGAAAGAAACCATGAATAAAGCGCGCGCGGTATTTCGTGCAGTTGATATGGTCACCCGCGGAGAATAACCATGATTTTAATGATTGATAACTACGACTCCTTTACCTACAACCTGGTGCAGTACCTGGGTGAGCTAAAAGCTGATGTAAAGGTGGTGCGCAATGATGAAATCACCGTTGCCGAAATTGCTGCGCTGGCGCCAGAGAAAATTGTTATTTCCCCAGGCCCATGCACACCCAATGAGGCGGGGGTTTCAATTGAAACAATTAACACTTTTGCTGGCAAAATTCCTTTGCTCGGCGTCTGTCTTGGCCATCAAAGTATTGGTCAGGCTTTTGGTGGTAAGGTTATACGTGCGCCCTTTGTAATGCATGGCAAAATTTCTCCGGTTTACCACAATAACCAAGGTGTTTTTAAGGGCCTGAATAATCCCTTTAATGCCACCCGTTACCACTCCCTGGTAATTGAAAAAGAGTCGCTACCCGACTGCCTTGAAATTACCGCCTGGACGCAAAACGAAGATGGCTCCATGGCCGAAATCATGGGTGTGAAGCACAAAACTCTGGCAGTGGAGGGGGTACAATTTCACCCCGAGTCTATCCTGACTGAGCAGGGCCACGATTTGCTGAACAACTTTTTGACCTCCTATAAATAATAATCAGGGCGAGATGTAACTGACCCTGGCTAACCAAGGTAAATGGCAATGGATATCAAACAAGCGTTAAACAAGTTAGTTGCGCGTATAGATCTGACCACAGAAGAAATGACTATGGTCATGCGTCAGGTAATGACCGGTGGTGCAACCCAGGCGCAGATTGGCGGATTCCTTGTCGCCTTGCGGATGAAGGGTGAAACCCTGGATGAAATTACCGGTGCCGCTATGGTTATGCGCGAGTTGGCGGCCGATGTGGTGATAGATACGCCCTACCTGGTGGATACCTGTGGTACCGGCGGCGATGGTGCCAACCTGTTTAATTTATCTACCGCCAGTGCTTTTGTGGTGGCGGCTGCCGGTGGCCGAGTTGCCAAACATGGCAATCGCTCGGTATCCAGCTCCACTGGCAGTGCCGACGTACTTGAAGCGGCGGGGATAAAACTGGATATATCGCCTGAGCAGGTTGCCCGCTGCGTAAAAGAAATTGGCGTGGGCTTTATGTTTGCGCCCTCGCACCATAGCGCAATGAAGCACGCGATTGGTCCGCGTAAAGAGCTGGGCTTGCGCACGATTTTTAATATGCTCGGCCCACTGACAAACCCCGCCAAGGTTAAGCGTCAGGTAATTGGTGTTTTCAATGGTGAGCTCTGCCGTCCCATGGCCGAGGTGCTGGGGCGCCTGGGGAGTGAACACGTCATGGTTGTTCACGCCAAAGATGGGCTGGATGAAATTAGTTTGGCAGCCGAAACTCAAGTGGCCGAATTAAAAGGGGGTGTAATCCGCGAGTACACCATTAAGCCGGAAGATTTTGGTGTGCAATCCAAAAGCCTGATTGGTCTGAGTGTAACCAATGCTGAAGATTCACTGCTGCTGATTCGCGATGCCCTGGGCAATCGCCGCGGCCAATATGCAGAAAAGGCGGCAGATATAATTGCGCTCAATGCCGGCGCTGCGATTTATGTCAGTGGTGTTGCCAGTAGTCTGGCCGACGGTGTGGAAATGGCACGCGATGCTATAGGCAGCAGTCTGGCCGGTGAAAAAATCCGCGAGCT
>CBIMZH010000399.1:0-3544 GCA_966248255.1 uncultured Cellvibrio sp. | reverse complement strand
AGCAAATAGATTTACTGCGCGATATGCGCGCCAGCCTCACCCGCGAAGAGCTGCTTAATTTAATTGGCAGTGAACCTGTATCCGCCGAGACGCTGAAAACCTGGAGCCAACAGGCCAGCGCCGATAACCCGGGCACCGTAATGGCGGCAGTCACCGATGACGGCCAAAACTGGCTCAAGCTGGATCAAACCAGCATTATCAAAACCCGCTCGGCGTTTTTGTCCGAGCTGTTCGCGCAAAACCAATTTCAAACCTCAGTGCTGCAGCTGCGCGATCTGTTGCGTCTGCAAAAGCTGCTGCGCGAGTGGCAGCCCAAGCTGGATATTTACAGCGATTTGCTGCTGGAAAAACAGGCGCAGCGCAGCCGTCAGGAGCAACTTATTGCGAGCAATCGCTTGGGCGAGCGCGAAGCTGAACTCAGCGCCGCGCGCGATCAACTGCAGCAGCAAATTGCGCAGATTAATGCCCAGGATGACTATGTCAGCCTGGCGGATGAAGACACGCAAAAACTCTATGCGCGAGTAAAAAACTCCCAGGCGACCATTGCGCGTATGCGCGCCGCGGGGCAAAACGCCGATGATGAAGCGGCGCGGGCCAAAATGTTTGGCGGTATCCTGCTCTGGCGCGCCGCCGAGCGGTTCCCGGCGCACCTGGCGGAGCTGCAGGGCGAGCTGCAAAAAATTAATCAAACTCTGGAGCAGTTGCAGGCCACCCGCGAGCGAGTGGACACCCTTATGGCCACCAGTATTGATATCCAGCCCAAACTGGTACGCCTGCAAGTACTGGCTAAAGACACGGCTAATCAGTTGTCGCACACAGATCAGCTGATTGCGGTGCAGGCTGGCGCGCTGCAGCAGCAGGTGGATACCCAGCTCGCGGCACAGCAAAAACGCCTGAATAATTATCTGGCCCAGGCCCACCTTGCGGTGGCTCGCCTCTATGACGCCGAGCTGCGGAAAGAGACTAAATAATGTTGCGCTCCAGCCCCAAAACCCGTCTCACTCTTCTGGCCTGCCTTGTGGCTGGCGGCCTGTTGAGTGGCTGCAGCCTCTTCTCGGGTAAAGATGATGCGCGCGGCCCCACTCTGGCCGACTTGCCCGAAGCCAAATTGCCCGATACCAGTGCCAAGGTGGCGCTGGTTCAGGTGGAGCAAATTGAGCAGAGTTATAGAGCGGCCCTGGCCAGCGCTGAAGAGCCAAAAATGCGTCAGCAAATTCAAATGCGCCTGGCCGATCTGGAAATGATGCGCAGCGAAAATACCCAGCTCAACGCCCAGGACGTACACAACTTTTACGATAAGCCCATCGCCATGTACCGCGAGCTGCTCAGCGCGCAGGAAGCTGACCCCAAAATCAAATCTGTGGACAACGATCAATTGCGCTACAAGCTGGCCAAAGCGCTGTCGCTCGATGGTCGCAGCGATGAAGCTGGCCAGGTGTTGGATAATCTCGCCAGCTCCGCACCCGATTCGCCGTTTATAGCCGAGACGCAATTTCGTCGCGCCGAAAAGGCGTTTTCTGAAGGTAATTACAAAGCCGCCGAAGCGGCCTATGCCAGTGTGCTGGCCAATGGCGACAACAGCCTGCTTAAACAAAATGCGCTTTATATGCAGGGTTGGGCGCAATTTAAACGCAGCGATTACGAAGCGGCGCTGCAGTCCTTTGCCGGTGTACTGGATCAACTCTTGGGCGCAGCGGGCGAACCCAGTGATATGGAACAGGCGCTTACCGATTTAGGCGGCGCTAAAACCAATCTGGTCAACGACACCCTGCGGGTGATGGGCTTGTCGCTGTCCTACCTTGAGGGGCCGGATTCCATCAGTGCGCTGCAAACCCAGCTGGGTGGCAAGCGCCCTTACGAGTACATGCTCTACCAACAGTTGGGGCAGTTGTACCTGGAGCAAAAACGTTTTACTGACAGCGCCGCCACCTATCAGCATTTTGTTGAACACAATCCCGATTCCGATTTTGCCCCCAGCTTTAGCATCAAGGTGATAGACACCTATCAGCAGGGCAACTTTCCCAGTTTGATTTTGCCGGCGAAGCAGGATTTTGTGCAGCGCTATGGCATTCGCAGCAATTTCTGGACGCAGCGCAAGGGCGTAATTGGCAGCGCCGCCACCGCTTATTTGCACCAGTCGCTGGAAGAATTGGCGCAGTACGAGCACGCTCAGGCGCAAACCCTAAACGCCGCCAATAAACAAGGCGAAGCCCAGGCTGCCTATGGCCGTGCAGCTAACTGGTATCGCGAATTTGTGCAGACATTTGAAAAAGATCCACAGGCGGCAGAGATGACATTTTTGCTCGCCGAATGCTTGAACGAGGCGGGCGATTGGCCAGGCGCCATGGAAGCCTACGAGCAGGTCGCCTATGGCTATATGGATAAATTGCGCGGCGCCGATGCCGGCTATGGCGCGGTGATTATTCCGCAGCGGCTAATCACCTCGGCAGAGAAATTCCCCGATGCCAAATTGCAGGAGTGGAAAGAGCGCAAAATTGAAAATGCGCTGCGCTTTGCCGAAGTCTATAAAACTGATGCGCGGGCTATGCCGGTTCTTACCGATGCCGGTGCTGATTTACTGGCGCAAAACCGCTACCTGGAAGCAAAAGCCGTGGCCGAGCGAGTGATCGCCGCCGAGCCACCCGCCGAGGGTTCGCTGCAATTTACCAGCTGGCTTATTCTTGGTCACAGCCGCTTTGAGTTAAAAGAATATGCCAATGCCGAGCAGGCTTACACCCAGGTATTGGCGATGCTGCCCGCGTTTGGTAAACAGGCCAATGCGCCCAGTGCCGATCAGATACGCGAGCGCATTGCCGCCAGTATTTATCGCCAGGCCGAAGCCAGCCTGGCCTTTGGCGATAAAGAAACGGCGATCAAGCAACTGCTGCGTATCACTCAGGTAACACCCAATACTGATATTGCGATCAAAGCTCAGTACGACGCAGGCCTTTATTTAATGGAGTTGGAAAACTGGCAGCAGGCGGAAAATGTTTACAGCGATTTCCGCCGCAAATATCCCCAGCATGCATTAACCGCGACCCTGCCCGCCAAGATGGTGGTGATTTATCAGGGCGAAGAAAAATGGCAGCTGGCGGCGGATGAACTCAACCTTATGGCCTCGAGCAGCAATGATCCTGAGGTTAAACGTCAATCGGTTTATATGGCTGCCGAGCTTTACGAAAAATCCGGCAAGCGCGATATGGCCATTGAGCAGTACCGTCGCTATGCCAGCGATTATCCGCGGCCCTTGGCCAATGCCCTGGAGGCGCAATTCAAATTGACCGAGCTGTACAAAGCCAACGGCGACAGCGCCAAACGCGATTACTGGTTGCAGCAAATTGTGGCTACCAATAAAGCGGCTGGCTCGGCCAAAACCGATCGCAGTGTTTACTTGGCGGCCTCTGCGCAAACCGAGTTATCCGAGGCGAGCTTTGATAAATACCAACGCATTAAGTTGACCCTGCCAATTAAAAATTCGCTCAAAGCCAAACGCGCGGCTATGGAGCAGGCGTTAAAAGAGCAGGAGCAGATTTTGAACTACGGT
>CBIMZH010000398.1:0-3544 GCA_966248255.1 uncultured Cellvibrio sp. | reverse complement strand
ATCAGCTGCACCCGCAGACTGGCCAGGTGCTGGTGCACCAGGATCAGCTGGCCAAGGCGCGCATGCTGCTCAGCGCCCGCGGGGTGCAGGTGGCGGTGCCCGCCGGTTACGAACTGTTTGATAAAGACGAGCCGCTGGGCACCAGTCAGTTTGTCCAGGATGTGCGCCTCAAGCGCAGTATGGAAGGCGAGCTGGCGCGCACCATCATGACCATGAAAGGTGTGGACATGGCCCGCGTGCACCTGGTGCTGCAGGAGAACTCCTCGTTTGTGGTGAGCAAGCGCGATCCGGCCAAGGCCTCGGTAATGCTGCAGCTGGCGCCAGGCTACAAACTTAAAAACGAGCAGGTTGCCGCCATAGTGAACCTGGTCGCCAACAGTGTGCCGCAACTGGCTACCGCCGATATCAGCGTGGTCGATCAGCAGGGCGTGCTGCTGTCGCGCGGCCTTACCGACAGCGCCGGCCCGGTGCAAAGCTTTGGCCTGGTGGACGAATACCAGAACAAGGCCGCCGGCAATGTGGAGCAGGTACTGGCGCCAGTGCTGGGCGCGGGCAACTACCGCATCAGCGTGGCCGCCGATATAGATTTCAGCGAGCGCGAAGAGACCCTGCAGTCCTATGGCAATGACCCCAAACTGCGCTCGGAAATTACCCGCGATGAGAGCGTGCTGGACAAGCTCGCTCTGGGCGTGCCCGGTTCGCTGAGCAACACCCCGGCGCCGCAACCGGTTGCCGAACCCGGCCAACCGGTTACCGCCGAATCCAAAACCGAAAACAAAGCCGCCACCTCGCTGCGCAAAGAGGCCAATCGCCAGATGGAGTACGACCAGTCGGTCACCCACATCAAGCACGCGCCTTTCAGCCTGCGCCGCCAAACCGTAGCGGTAGTGCTTAACGCCAGTGTCGCCCCCGAGGGCGGCTGGAGCCCAGAGGCGCTGGCGCAGATGGAAACCATGATTAAAAGCTCGGTGGGCTTTAACGCCGAGCGCGGCGATCTGGTGTCGCTGAGTGTTTTCCCCTTCAGCCTGCCCGCCCCTGTGGCCGAAGCGGCGCCCTGGTGGGAGAGCAATCAGGTCTACGAACTGGCCAAAATTTTCACCCTGGGCTTTATCGCGCTGCTGATTCTGCTGCTGGTGGTGCGCCCGGCGCTGCGCAATTTAATTCGCGCCAGCCAGCCGCAAGCACCCCTGGCGGAGCTGCCGGAAGCCACCCTGGTCAGCGAAATGCCTGAGCCGCGAGTGGAGTTTGCCGCGCCCAAACAGCGAGTGCTGGGCGAGTTCAGCCCCATCGCCGAAATTCGTTTGCCCGCCCCAGGCTCTGGCCTGGAGCTGCAGGTAGAGCACCTGCAGATGCTGGCCAAAAATGATCCTGAACGTGTCTCCGAAGTCCTTAAACAGTGGATAGGTCGCCATGAAAGAAGCCCAAGCCCAGCCGTCTAATAGCCAGCAGGCAACCGAAACCCAGGCAGCTCCGCGCGCGCCTATTCGCTCGCTCAGCTCGGTAGAGCAGGCCGCGATTCTGCTGCTCAGCATGGGCGAAGCTGCCTCTGCTGGCGTGCTGCGTCACTTTACCCGCGAGGAGATTGTCGGCGTCAGCCAGGCCATGGCGCGCCTGAGCAATGTCAAACAGCCGATGGTGACCGAGGTGATTGGCCGCTTCTTTGACGATTACAAAGAGCAGAGTTCGATCAAGGGCGCCTCCCGCTCCTACCTGTCGGGCATGCTCGGCCAGGCGCTGGGTTCAGACATTACCCGCGGCCTGCTCGACAGCATTTACGGTGAAGAGATTCGCGCCAAGATGGCCAAGCTGGAATGGGTGGACCCCAAGCAGTTTGCCGCGCTTATCGCCCAGGAACACGTGCAGATGCAGGCGGTTTTCCTCGCCTTTTTGCCCCCGGCCATGGCCAGCGATGTGCTCGAAGCCATGCCTCAGCGGGTGCAGGACGAACTGCTCTATCGCATCGCCAACCTCAGCGAAGTTAACAACGAGGTGGTGCGCGAGCTGGAAGACCTGATCGACCGCAGCCTCAGCGTGCTCTCTACCCAGGGCTCGCGGGTGCGCGGCGTGAAGCAGGCGGCGGACATCATGAACCGCTTTAAAGGCGACCGTAACCAGATGTTTGAACTGCTGCGCTCGCACAACGAGACGCTGGTGGACAAGATCGAAGACGAGATGTACGACTTCTTTATTCTCTCGCGCCAGACGCCAGATGTGCTGCAGCAGCTGCTGGAAGCCATTCCCCTGGAAGAGTGGGTGGTCGCCCTTAAAGGCGCCGAGAGTGAACTGGTCAAAGCGGTGCAGGGCGCGCTGCCGCGCCGTCAGGCGCAGCAGATGGAATCCATCAGCCGCCGCCAGGGCCCGGTGCCACTCAGCCGCATCGAGCAGGTGCGCAAAGACATCATGAGCGTAGTGCGCGATATGGCCGCCAATGGCGATATCCAGCTGCAGCTGTTCCGTGAGCAGACAGTCGACTAGGTGAATTATGAACGTCAATAAATTGCAAACCAGCGCTAATCACTGGCGTCCCTACCGCTTCCCGCCACGGCCGATTTTTCAGCCCAACCCCCTGGGCATGGATTCGGAAAAACTGCAGCGCGCGGTTAACGAAGGTTTTCAGGAAGGCTCGGAAAAAGGCTATGAACAGGGCCTGGCCCAGGGCCAGGCCGATGGCCAGCGCGAAGGTTTTGCCAAGGGCCACAGCGACGGTTTTATCAGCGGTCGCGAAGAGGGCAAGGCCGAGGGCCGCCGCCAGTTTGAACAGGCGGGTATGCCCCTGGAGCAGGCCAGCCTGGCGCTGCAGCAGTTTATGCAGGAGATGGACATTAAACGCCGTCAGGAGCTGCTGGAGCTGGTGAAAAAAGTGGCGCAGCAGGTCATTCGCGTGGAGCTTACCCTGCACCCCACCCAACTGCTCAACCTGGCCGAAGAGGCATTGGCGGCGCTGCCGGAAGAGCAGGGCGACGTAAACATACTGCTCAACCCCGAAGAGTGCGCGCGCATTCGCGACCTGGCCCCGGCCCGCGCCCAATCCTGGCGCCTGCAGCCAGACGAGCGATTGGCGCTGGGCGAGTGCCGTGTGGTTACCGGCCAGCGCGAGCTGGATGTCGGCTGCCAGCAGCGGCTGGACTCCTGCATTCAGGCGCTGTCCGACCATATGCAAGTGAGTGAGGCCTAAGCCTTGCTGGAAAATTACAACCTCGACGACGCCCTGCGCTCCCTCGACCGGGTGCAGCTGGCCAAGGTCAGCGGCCGCCTGGTGCGTGTCTCTGGCCTGTTGCTGGAGAGCCAGGGCTGTCAGCGCATGACCGGTCAGCGCTGCTACGTCGAGCAGGGCGACGGCAGTATGCTCGAAGCCCAGGTGGTGGGTTTTAACCGCGACATCACCTATTTAATGCCGTTTAAAAAGCCGCTCGGCCTGGCCGCTGGCTCGCGGGTGTTCCCCGCTAAAGACGCCAGCCAGCTGCATATTGATGAATCCTGGCTGGGCCGTGTGCTCAACGGCCTGGGCGAACCCACCGACGGCCAGGGAGAACTGCTGTGCGGC
>CBIMZH010000397.1:0-3555 GCA_966248255.1 uncultured Cellvibrio sp. | reverse complement strand
TCAACGTTTCCCGATTCGCCGATGCATCGCCCCACGGCCATGGGATCGCCGGAAGCGCGAGCGCGGCGAGCACGCCCTTGCCGACATCGATGGCGAGCACCAGCAGCGCAAATTTTTTGCCCTTCGTATTTTCCCCCACCAATGTTTGAGGTAACTACCTTGCAACTGGAAAACGCATCTCTTGAACAACTGCGCCAATGGGAAGCCCAGCTCAGCGCGGAATACCAAGCCATTCTTGCCAAAAAGCTCAACCTGGATCTGACCCGCGGCAAACCCTCGGCAGAACAACTGAACCTTTCGGATGCGCTGGATGGCCTACTGGCTGGCAACTACATAGCCGCTGATGGCACGGATACTCGCAACTACGGCGGCCTTGACGGCCTGCCCGAAGCCAAGCAACTGGGCGCTCACATTATGGATGTTGCTCCAGCCGATGTACTGGTTGGCGGTAACTCCTCGCTCACGCTGATGTTCCAGGTGATGCTCACCGCCTATCAGTTCGGCTTAAAAGATGCCGCCAGCGCCTGGAAAAACGAAGGTGAAGTTAAGTTCCTCTGCCCGGTTCCCGGTTACGACCGCCACTACACCGTGTGTGAGCAGCTGGGCATCAAAATGATTAATGTGCCCATGACCTCCACTGGCCCGGATATGGATGTAGTGGAAGCGCTGATTAAAGCCGACACCACCATTAAGGGCATGTGGTGTGTACCCAAGTACTCCAACCCGACTGGCGTTGTTTACAGCGACGAGACAGTAGAGCGCATAGCCAAATTAGGCAAAATCGCCAGCGCTAATTTCCGCGTTTTCTGGGATAACGCCTATTCAGTTCATGACCTGAATGCCAATGCGCCCAAATTAATGAGCATTCTCGAAGCCTGCCGCCACAATGGCACCGAAGACTCGGTTATTCAGTTTGCCTCCACCTCGAAAATTACCCATGCCGGCTCAGGTGTTGCCTTTGTTGCCGCCAGCGCCAGCAACCTGGCAGGATTCAAGAAGTTTCTGAATACCTGCACTATAGGCCCGGATAAAGTAAATCAAATCCGCCACACTCGCTTCCTGCCCAACAAAGTGGCGTTGATGGCGCACATGGCCAAGCATGCCGAGTTGCTCAACCCACGCTTTGACGCGGTACTCAGCGGCCTGAGCAAAGCGTTTGACGGCACCAATCTGGGAGCCTGGGAAAAGCCTGTGGGCGGCTACTTTGTCTCCTTCGACACGCTTCCCGGCTGTGCCAAAGAAACGGTTCGCCTAGCCGCAGAAGCGGGCGTGAAACTGACCCCAGCGGGCGCCACCTACCCCTACGGCAAAGACCCAGAAGATCGCAATATACGCATTGCCCCTTCAGTTCCAACAGTGCCTGAAGTTGTAGGAGCCATGGAAGTATTTGTAATCTGCGTAAAATTGGCCTCTGTGCGACAAGCTCTCGCCAAGCAAGCCTAACCTCGGTTTGTGCCGCCAATAAAAAAGCCGCTCATGCGGCTTTTTTATTGGCAAATGAATTTCCCCTGCAATCGAAGCGTTCTAACAATTCCCAATTAATTCCAAAACACTAGGTTCACCCTGTAAATTCCCTCCTATACTGCAAATGTGCATCTAAGCGCCCAACTGCTTAGAAAGACGAGGAACTCAGTCACCTTTACCGCATCAGGACAAGACATCGCTTATCTAACCCGCTTCTCTTTGCATTTGCTTCTGGAGATTTTGTATGGGTGTAGCCACAACCGTCACTGAATACTTAAAAGCTAAAAAGGTCGATTTTACATTGCTGGAACACGAGTACAGCGTAGGTTCATTTAATACTGCTCGCAGTGCCAGAATTAACGATTTATGCCTCGCCAAAGCGGTCTTGTTACGCGACGAAGACTTTCACTACACCCTCTGTGTGCTCCCATCTCGAAACAAAATTCTGCGCCACACCCTTAACGATATTCTTGACCGTCACCTGGAATTTGTCGACGAAGAGGAACTATTTGAAATTTTTAAAGATTGTGAAAGTGGCGCGGTACCTGCGCTGGGGGAGGCCTATGGTCTGGATGTGATATGGGATGATGACCTGCTAAAAGTCGACGAGGTTTATATCGAGGCTGGAGACCATCGCCACCTAATCAGATTGCGCCAATCAGATTTCGCCCAATTAATGCACGGGAAATTGCACGATCACTTCAGCGCCGACCGCAAGCGTGGAACCAGCTTACCCAAAAAATATGTCCGCCAGGAGTACGAGCTTTAGGAGCCTAGTTTTCAGGCAATAAAAAAGCCGCCATGGCATCGCCAGGCGGCTTTTTTATTGTGCGCAGCTCTTACTTTTGCGGAACCAGCACAACGTTTGGCGCGTGAGCAGCGCGAGCAGCATCTGCTACAGCCACATAAGTACCAGTATCAGCCTTGGTGTTAGCCTGGATAATAACTGAAGCCTTAGGCAGCTCTGCACGCATACGCTCAATGTTTGAACGCACTGAGCGAGCATCCACACGACGCTCACCTTCTTTCTCCATCAACCAGATTTGGTTATCAGCAGAAATGCGCACCAGAATGTTTTGTGGCGCTTCTGGTGGTGGTGGCGAGTTGTCTGGCTTAGGAACGTTAGGGTTAAAACCGCTCTCTTTAACGAAAGAAGCAGTCACGATAAAGAAGATCAACATAATGAAGACCACGTCCAGCATGGGGGTCAGGTCAATTTCATTACTGTCTTCAGCACTGGCGCCTTTTCTTCTACGGCTCACCCTGGGTACTCCTCTAATTATTCAGCGAATGGTATAAGGGTAATACAAAGCGCGACATTCTAACAGTGTTGTTCTGGCAAACACCAACGCTTTAACCCTTCAAAACTGGAAAAAAACGTAAAAAATTGGTCGCTATCAGGGCTCAGTTAAACGCCGCCAAAAGCAGACCATCTAGCAATGACAAGGAATTGTCATTTTGGATACATCCCTCTCCCGCCGCGACTTGACGCCATTTATCTGCCCCGATTGCCCTCCCTGGGGCCAGCGGATCAAAACCTAACCAAAGATTCAAGTAAACCGCGAGCCAAAGCTCGCGGTACCTTCTACCAATGAGCGGATCGGATATACCTCATCAAGAAATACATCAATTACCCGTTTGGCTTAAATTTAAACTCAAATGCCTGCTCCCCAAAGAGCCAGACCTAAACCAACTGACCTACCAAGCCACGCCCTCCCCCCCCAAAAAAAACACCACCATCAACTAGCTCAAAGGCGCCGCCTTAGCCGGCAATTGCGAGAGCTAAAACAGATACGAAATAGCTGCAAAACCATTCCCTATAGACAGCACTAAATTCAAACCTATCCCGCTCAGTCTAAAATCAGGGGGCTAACGCGCAGATAAAATTAACGTCCAATGCAAATGGATAGCCCAGACCAAATCTGAACTATAAATTTTAATGTAAGAGCCAAACGACAGGCATGGCAACTGAACTCCAAAATACAACCCAAGCTCGCAGGCTAAAATTCAGCTTTGATTTTGCCAGCCAAGTAACTTAAACGTGAAAACTCACCGTTAACTGACAAACTCGCCTCAAACATCAAAGCGCGC
>CBIMZH010000396.1:0-3572 GCA_966248255.1 uncultured Cellvibrio sp. | reverse complement strand
CCCTCAATCCTTCGCTAAGTCACTGATATTCAAGGTTTGTTTGATCTGGGTGCTTATCAGGCTTTGATTGATGGTGCCAAATTGAAAATCCTTGAGCATACGCTCCAGGCGCGGTTGGCAGCGGCTGAGGTTGGTGTAGTGGCGGAAATTGCTAAACCAGCTGGCATTGGGGATACGCGGTTGCTCAGGGTCAATTTCCCAGGGGTGGAGGTAGAAAATTTGCGGTTTGGTTTGGTTGTTGCTGGCGCGTTGGAACAGCCAGCGCGATAGTGCATAGGGGTATTGGCGGAAATAGCCGCCGCCAGCGGCGGGGATTGCCTGGCCAAGAACTTTGGCTGTGGTTAAGGGGAACTCCAGCAGTTCAGCGCCAGAGGATGTGATGATTTTATAGGGCTCTTCGGGGCTGCCGGGAATTCCGTAGTTGTCATGGCGAGTTGGGAAAATACTCGAGTCCCAGGTGAACCCCAATTCAGCAAGTATATCCAGAGCCCAGAGTGAATTGCGGGTGATCGAATAGCTGGCGGCGCGATAGCCGGTAATGGCGTTTTGGGTTATCTCCTCCAGAATATGCTTGGACTTTGCTGTTTCTTCGCGAAAAACGTCAGGAGTTTGCCTGTATATAAGTTGATGGCTGTAGCCGTGAGAGGCTATCTCGTGGCCCTGCTCCTGAATGCGCTTGACCAATTGTGGGTGGCGCTCTGCTACCCAGCCGAGAATAAAGAAGGTGATTTTAAGTTGATGGTCGGCAAACACTTGCAGCAGCTTATCGGTGTTGGCCTCCACTCTTGAGGGCCAATTTTGCCATTCGCTGGGTTTAATGGCCTTGGCAAAGGCGGCCACGTGGTAATAGTCCTCTACATCGACTGTCATTGCATGTTTGATAGCTGCTGACGACATGCTTGGCTCCCTGAATAGGGCATCTGCTGATGCCCTTGGGGTTTTGGCCCCTTTGCTTTATGTGTTAAACGCGATAATAGTCGCGATACCATTTGACGAAGTTTTCGATGCCAACCTCAACCGGGGTGGTGGGGCGATAATCAACGTCCTCAATTAATGCATCCACATTGGCGTAGGTATCTGGCACATCACCCGGCTGCATAGGCAGCAGGTTTTTAATAGCCTTTTTGCCTAGGCAATCCTCCAGCACTTCGATATAGCGCAGGAGCTCCACGGGGTTATTGCTACCAATGTTGTAAATGCGATAGGGGGCTTTAGAGGTGGCGGGATCTGGCTTGTCACCGGTCCAGTTGCTATTTGCCTGGGCGGGGTTGTCGAGAGTGCGGATAACCCCTTCAACTATGTCATCTATATAGGTGAAGTCGCGGCGATGGTGGCCATAGTTGAAGACGTCAATGGGCTCGCCAGCGAGGATCTTTTTGGTAAAGATAAACAGCGCCATATCCGGCCGGCCCCAGGGGCCATAGACGGTAAAAAAGCGCAGGCCGGTGGTGGGAATATTGAACAGGTGGCTGTAGGTATGAGCCATGAGTTCATTGGATTTTTTACTGGCGGCATAGAGGCTGACGGGGTGATCCACATTATTGTGCACCGAGAAGGGCATGGCGGTATTTAGGCCATAAACCGAGCTGCTGGATGCATAGACCAGGTTTTCGGTGCCGAAATGGCGGCAGCCCTCCAGGATATTGAGAAAGCCGGTGATGTTGGAATCTATATAGGCCTGAGGGTTGATCAGGGAGTAGCGCACGCCTGCTTGGGCTGCCAGGTTTACCACGCGGTCCGGTTTGTGGCTTTTAAACACCTGGTCAATCGCTGCTTTGTCCTCAAGGTTACAGCGAATATCTGTAAAGCTGCTCTGGGTGGTGAGCTGAGCCAGTCGATCCTTTTTAATCTGTACATCGTAGTAGTCATTAAGGTTGTCCAGGCCGATCACTTCATCGCCGCGTGCCAACAGGCGTTTAGCCAGGGTAGAGCCAATAAAGCCGGCGGTTCCGGTAACTAGAACTTTCATTTGAGATACCTAAATACTGTGTCGTTAAAGTCGAGCGTCTACTGACTCTCTAGGGAGTACATGTTTGACGTCAAACAAAATATGATTGGTTTTGCCCAGTGCGCGTATAGCCTCGGCGCCCATCTCGCGGAATTGGTTGTGGCCAACACAGAGGATAATGGCGTCGTAGCTTTGTGGGAGTGGCTTGGCTATCAGGCTAAATCCGTATTCGTGTTCGGCCTCTGCCGGGTCGGCCCAGGGGTCGAACACATGAACATTGGCATTATAGTGGCGAAGTTCATTAATGATGTCGATGACTCTGGTATTGCGCAGATCAGGGCAGTTCTCTTTAAAGGTGAGGCCCATAATCAATATATTGGAATCAACCACATGGCATTTGCGCTGGGTCATCATCTTAACAACTGACTCTGCAACAAAGGTACCCATACCGTCATTGATACGGCGCCCGGCGAGAATGACTTCCGGGTTGTAGCCGACTTGTTGGGCTTTGTGGGTAAGGTAGTAGGGGTCAACACTAATACAGTGGCCGCCTACCAGGCCGGGGCGAAAGGGTAAAAAATTCCATTTTGTCCCTGCGGCTTCCAAAACCTCCAGGGTGTCTATATCCAGACGTTTGAATATCAGTGATAACTCATTAATCAGGGCGATATTAATATCCCTTTGGGTGTTCTCAATAACTTTGGCCGCTTCTGCAACCTTGATGCTGCTGGCTTTGTGTGTACCTACAACCACAATCTGGCGATAAAGCTCGTCAACCAGGTTGGCGACTTCGGGGGTGGAGCCTGACGTGATTTTGGTGATGTTGTGAACTCTATGCTGCTTGTCGCCTGGGTTGATTCTCTCGGGGCTGTAGCCAGCGAAAAAGTCCTGATTGAACTTAAGCCCTGAAACCTTTTCGATAATCGGCACGCACACTTCCTCTGTGCAGCCTGGGTAAACAGTCGATTCAAATATAACTATAGCTCCCTTGCCTATTACCCGGCCGAGCAGCTCTGAGGCTTTTTGTAGTGGCGTAAGATCGGGCTGCTTACTCTCGTTGATTGGTGTGGGTACGGTGACAATATAAAAATTCCGTTCCTTTATATCACTCTCTAGCGCGGTAAAGGCTAGCTTGGTGGCTTGTTGCAGCTCTTCCTGAGTGAGCTCCAGGGTGTGATCTCGCCCCTGTTGGAGTTGTGAAATTCGCACAGAGCTAATATCAAAGCCAATGGTGTCGATTTTTTTTCCAAACTCAACAGCAAGGGGTAGACCGACATAGCCTAAACCAATGACGCAAATTCGAGAGTCAGCGACGAGCATGAAGATTTTCCTTAGCAGTGAGTGTTCCAAAGGCGTTAAGGTAACATAGTTGCTAATTAATCCTCTATGTTGATAGTGGTTAAGTTGGCGCAAGCCTGAGAGCTTTTTTAAATCCCCTATAGAGGTGCCGGAATCCTGTCAATTTCTGTCGAGCTTTTGTCATAAATCTGGCTATAATGCGACTGATCTATCTCACCGCTTTTTTAGTGTTTAAGTTAACTTCAAGGACTTGGGTTTGTCTTATATTCGACTCAGTAAGCACTATGTACATTTGCCCTACCTCTATTTAGGAATGGTAGAGGCT
>CBIMZH010000395.1:0-3572 GCA_966248255.1 uncultured Cellvibrio sp. | reverse complement strand
AGGGGCGTCGCCAAGTGGTAAGGCAGCGGGTTTTGATCCCGCCATTCGTAGGTTCGAGTCCTTCCGCCCCTGCCATTTTTTTCTCGTCATTGCCATTCTTTCTCTATACTCGTCTGCGCCAATGACAGCTCCGGTTTCCAGCCTCCCGCTAAGATCTTCCCGACCCCGGGCGATTTTCCCAAAGGGTAAAACCTGCTGATTTTTTGCACAGCAGTATTCGGCACTGGCACTCGCTGCAAGGCACTTTTAACCAAAAGCACTTAACCCAAGGCGCTATTAAAAGGTATCTGACGTGACTGACTTAATGGTCTTTACCGGCAACGCTAACCCCGAACTTGCCAAGAAAATCGTGGACACCCTGGGTATGCCACTGGGCAATGTCTCCGTGACCCAGTTCTCCGATGGCGAAATCGCCATAGAGCTGCACGATAACGTGCGCGGTCGCGATGTATTTGTAGTGCAGCCCACCTGCGCCCCCACCAACGACAACCTGATGGAGTTGATCGTGATGGTGGACGCCCTGAGACGCGCCTCCGCTGGCCGTATCACCGCGGTAGTGCCCTACTTCGGCTACGCCCGTCAGGATCGCCGTGTGCGCTCTGCGCGCGTGCCCATTACCGCCAAGGTAGTGGCCGATATGATGGTGGGTGTAGGTGTTGACCGCGTGTTAACCGTTGACCTGCACGCCGAGCAGATCCAGGGCTTCTTTGATGTGCCGGTAGACAACGTCTATGGTTCGCCAGTGCTGCTGGAAGATATCGAAGAGCAGAAGTTTGAAGATTTAATCACTGTATCGCCCGATATCGGCGGTGTAGTGCGCGCCCGCGCGGTAGCCAAGCAACTGGGCACCGACCTGGCCATTATCGACAAGCGCCGCCCGCGCGCCAATGTCGCTGAAGTCATGCACATTATCGGTGAAGTGGAAGGCCGCACCTGCCTGCTGGTAGACGACATTATCGATACCGCCGGCACCTTGTGCAGCGCCGCCAAAGCGCTTAAGCAACACGGCGCGAAAAAAGTAATCGCCTACTGTACCCACCCGGTGCTGTCGGGCATTGCGATTGAAAATATTAACGGCTCAATGCTGGATGAACTGGTGGTCACCGACTCCATCCCGCTCAGCCAGGCCGCGCTGGACTGCCCGCGTATTCGCGTGCTCACCCTGTCCAAGATGCTGGCCGAGGCCATGCGCCGCCTAAGCAATGAAGAATCCCTGAGCGCCATGTTCCGCTAAGGCGGAGCCTGGGCTCAGACAACTGCCCTGAACTTCAGGGTTTTTATCAACCCATCCTGATTCTGGTCGCGGATCTTGATGGTTAAACCGAGGACGTAAACATGTCTGAAGACTTTAAATTAGATGCAAGTGCACGTAACGATTTGGGGAAAGGTGCGAGCCGCCGCCTGCGTCGTTTGGCAGATCAAGTTCCAGGTATCATCTACGGTGGTAGCCAAGCCCCACAAGGCATCTCTGTTGCCCACAAAGAGCTGGTTAAACACCTGGAACACGAATCTTTCTACTCTCACATCATCAGCCTGAACGTTGATGGCAAAGCGCAAGACGTGATCCTGAAGGATCTGCAGCGCCACCCATCCAAGCCAGCTGTGTTGCACGTAGACTTCCTGCGCGTTGACAAATCAACCAAGCTGCACACCAACGTGCCACTGCACTTCCTCAACGAAGCTACCTCTGTGGGCGTTAAAACCCAAGGCGGTAAAGTGGTTCACAACCTGACTCAACTGGACATCACTTGTCTGCCACAAGATCTGCCCGAGTTTATCGAAGTAGACCTGTCAGCCGTTGAAGCTGGTCAGATCCTGCACATCTCCGACCTGAAACTGCCAAAAGGCGTTACCTCTGTAGCTCTGGCTCAGGGTGGCGATCACGACCTGGCTGTTGTAACCATCCTGAAAGCTAAGGGTGGCGCAGACGAAGAAAGCGCAGAAGCTTAATTGCGCCGTTTGGGCCAACTGCGTTAAGCGGCAGCCCAGATCGAAAAGAGCCAAGGCCAACACCTTGGCTCTTTTTTTTTACCACCACAAAAGCCAGCAGCACAAAACCAGGCAATTCAACGCCCGGCAAACAACTTTTTCGCGGCACAATTCAGGCAAAATAGCGGCCCTGCATTAAAGGATTCCCGGAGCTTATGAACAACAAGATTCAACTACTGGTGGGCCTGGGCAACCCCGGCAGCGAATACGAGCGCACCCGCCACAACGCCGGCGCCGATCTGGTGGAACTGCTGGCGCGCCAGGCGGGCACCAGCCTGCAGCCGCAAGCCAAGTATTTTGGCCTGACTGCGCGTATTCGCCTGGGCGGACAAGACCTACACCTACTGGTGCCCACCACCTATATGAACCGCAGCGGCCAGTCAGTGGGCGCGCTGGCCAACTTCTTCAAGATTCCACCCGAAGCCATATTGGTAGCCCACGACGAGCTGGACCTGGCGCCTGGCGTGGCCCGCTTTAAGCAGGGTGGCGGCCACGGCGGCCACAATGGCCTACGCGACATCATTAGCGCTTTAGGCAACAACCAGAACTTCGCCCGCTTGCGCCTGGGTATAGGCCATCCTGGCCACGCCAGCCAGGTCGCCAACTTTGTGCTTAAGCGCGCGCCGCAGAGCGAGAACGAGCTGACCGAAGCGGCCATAGACCGCGCCATTAAGGCCCTGCCCGACGCCATTGCCGGCAACTGGAACCAGGCGATGAAGGACCTGCATACCGAGGCGAAAAAATAGCCGCGCCAGAGCATTAGATCAGCAGGGGCGCAAGCATGTATAATCGCGCCCTTTCCAATTTCCCCATCTATTTTCAGTGGATTCGTACCATGGGTTTCAAATGCGGCATAGTCGGCCTGCCCAACGTCGGCAAATCAACTCTCTTTAACGCCCTCACCAACGCCGGTATTGGCGCCGAGAACTTCCCCTTCTGCACCATTGAGCCCAACGCCGGTGTAGTGGCTGTACCCGATCCACGTCAGGACAAACTGGCCGAAATCGTTAACCCAGAGCGCGTAGTAGCCACCACTATGGAATTCGTGGATATCGCCGGCCTGGTCGCTGGCGCCTCCAAGGGTGAAGGCCTGGGCAACAAGTTCCTCGCCAACATTCGCGAGACCGACGCCATCGCCCACGTGGTGCGCTGCTTTGACGACGACAATGTGATCCACGTAGCCAATGGCGTTAACCCGGCGGCGGATATTGACGTGATCAACACCGAACTGGCGCTGGCCGATCTGGAAGCCGTAGAAAAAGCCATCAACCGCTACGCCAAACTAGCCAAGGGCAACGACAAGCACGCGGTTGCCATTAAAGCGGTGCTGGAAAAAACCCTGCCCCACTTGAACGAAGCCAAGCCGCTGCGCTCGCTGGGCCTGGATAAAGACGAAGTGGCGCTGCTTAAGGAAGTCAATCTGCTCACCCTCAAGCCGACCATGTATATCGCCAACGTGGCCGAAGACGGCTTTGAAAATAACCCGCATCTGGATGTAGTGCGCAAAATCGCCGCCGAAGAAAAATCCGTGGTAGTGCCCATCTGCAACAAACTGGAAGCGGACATCGCCGAGCTGGAAGGCG
>CBIMZH010000394.1:0-3579 GCA_966248255.1 uncultured Cellvibrio sp. | reverse complement strand
TTTCGAATATGGTGCCCAGAAGAGGACTTGAACCTCCACGGCCGTGGGCCACTAACACCTGAAGCTAGCGTGTCTACCAATTTCACCATCTGGGCATTCTCTTTTGCTTTCGCGCTTCACTTTCGTTTGCGCTTCAGCAGCTGAGGCCGCGCACTTTATATATAGCCCCGAAGCTTGTCAACGACTTCTTAAAAAATATTTTAATTATTTTAGGCGCCAAGCGTTTTGTCGGTGGGTTTGTCGGTTGGGCTACCCTATAATTGCTTGTATGCGGGCCAGAGCGCCTATTTTTTAGCTATATCCCTCCCCCTAAAAGGACGCCCATTTTGAGCAAACGTAAATTTTCCAAGCGCGACCCCTTTGCAGCGCGCGAAGCCGAAAAGTACGCCAATCCCATCCCTAGCCGCGAATACATCCTTGAGCTGCTCGACAACGCCGACCAGCCGGTAACCCACGCGCAAATGTGTGACCTGCTCAAACTTACCGAGGAAGACCAGATCGAGGCCCTGCGCCGCCGCCTGATTGCCATGGCCCGCGATGGTCAATTAATCAGCAACCGCCGCGATGCCTATGTGCGCCTGGACAAGATTGATGTGGTGCGCGGCCGGGTGCAGGGCCACAGGGACGGCTACGGCTTTGTGATACTGGCCGATGGCGGCGAGGATATTTACCTGCACAACCGCCAGATGCGCAAAGTGTTTGACGGCGACGAGGTGCTGGTGCGTCTCTCTGGCGAGCAGTATCGCGGCAAAGAGGAGGGCGCCATAGTCGAGGTGCTCACGCGCAATACCACCCAGCTGGCCGGTCGCTTTTACAACGAGGAAGGGGTGCAGTTTGTGCGCCCGGAAAACCCCCGTATCACCCACGATATTATGATCCCCTTTGGCAGCTATGGCGGCGCCAAGCACGGTCAAATCGTAGTCGCCGAAATTACCCAGCAGCCGGACAAAAATCGCCTGCCCATGGGCCGGGTTATCCAGGTGCTGGGCGATCACATGGCGCCGGGCATGGAAATCGAGCTGGCCATTCAGGCTCATGGCATTCCCTCCATTTGGCCGACCGATGTACTCAGCGAAGCGGCGGAGCTGCCGGGCGAGGTTCGCCCCAAAGACAAGGCCAACCGTATCGACCTGCGCGACCTGCCGCTGGTGACTATCGACGGCGAAGACGCGCGCGACTTTGATGATGCCGTTTTCTGTGAGCGCCGCCGCGGTGGCTGGCGCTTGTATGTGGCCATTGCCGATGTGTCTCACTATGTGCAGGTGGATTCGGCGCTGGACATAGAGGGCCGCGCCCGCGGCAACTCGGTTTACTTCCCCGACTATGTGGTACCCATGCTGCCCGAGGCGCTGTCCAATGGCCTCTGTTCGCTCAACCCGGCGGTAGACCGCCTGTGTATGGTCTGCGAGATGACCATCAGCAGCGCTGGGCGTATTACCGGCTATGAGTTCTACGAGGCGGTGATGCACTCCAAGGCGCGCCTCACCTACACCAAAGTGGGCGCCATGCTCGGCGAGAACACGCCCGAGGCGGATGCGCTGCGCAGCGAATACCAAAACGTGCTGCCGCACCTGCAAACCCTGCACGGGCTTTATCAGTGCCTGCGCAAGGCGCGCGACGAGCGCGGCGCTATCGACTTTGAAACCGTGGAGACGCGTATCGTCTTTAACGAGCAGCGCAAAATCGAGCGCATAGTGCCGATCAAGCGCAATGACGCGCACAAGTTGATTGAAGAGTGCATGCTCTGCGCCAACGTCTGCGCTGCCAAGTTTTTGGAAAAGCACAATCTGATTGGTCTCTTCCGTGTGCACGAAGGCCCCACCGAGCAGAAGCTCACCAACCTGCGCGCCTACTTATCCGAGCTGGGCCTGGGCCTGGGCGGCGGCGATGAGCCTACGCCGGGCGATTACCAGATTCTGCTTAAGCACATTGAAGGCCGCAGCGATGCCAACCTGATTCAGACGGTAATGCTGCGCAGCTTGCGCCAGGCGATGTATCAGCTGGAAAACCACGGCCACTTCGGCCTGGGCTATGACGCCTATACCCACTTTACCTCGCCGATTCGTCGCTACCCGGACTTGCTGGTGCACCGCGCCATTCGCTCGGTGATTCGCAGTGAGCAGCCCTCCAGCCATGTGCGCCGCGCCGAGGGCGCCAAGCCGCTGCCGCAGAAAAAGATTTACCCCTATACCCTTAACGAGATGCTGGTGTTTGGCGAACAGTGCTCGCGCACTGAACGCCGCGCCGACGAGGCCACCCGCGATGTGGTCAGCTGGCTCAAGTGCGAATACCTGCGCGATCAGGTGGGCGCGGTTTACGACGGCCATGTCAGTGCCGTGACCGGCTTTGGCCTGTTTGTGGAGCTGAATGACCTTTATGTAGAAGGCCTGATCCACATCACCTCGCTGCCCCACGACTACTACCGCTTTGACGCCGCCCAGCAGCGCCTGGTGGGCGAGCGCAGCCGCCAGGTATTTGGCCTGGGCGATGAACTGGTGGTGCGCGTGGTGCGCGTCGATCTGGACAACCGCAAAATCGATTTTGAACTTGAGTCGGCCACAGCAACGCGCAGGCCCAAATCGGCGGTTAAACCTAAATCCAATGCCCGCTCAGCGAAAAAGTCCACCAAGCCGTCACTGGCGCCGCAAGCTGATAGCAAACCAGCTAAGGCGCGGGTGAAGAGCTATGACGCCAAAGCTGGCGCCAGGGCCGGGTCAAAAGCTGGCCCGGGTGCTGAACAAATGGCGCAACAATTGGTAGGTAAATTAGCTGCTGCCGCCGAGCCCCAAGCAAGTGTTGGTGCTCAGGGCGATGGCGGTTGGACTGATGCGGAAGTCGCGGCGCTCAAGTCGGCAGGTGAAGCCAAAGCAGCGCGCAAGGGTGCAAAAAAGCCCACTGCGAAAAAAACCGCCGCTAAAAAAGCGGTGAGCAAAAAGTCAGCGACTAAAAAGCCTGCCGCTAAAACAGCTCCAGCCGCAAAAGCCAAGGCTTCGACCAAGGCGGCTAAAGCGCCTGTAACGAGTAAAACGCCTGCAGCAAATAAAGTATCTGCGGCGAAAAAGACTCCTGCAGTGAGCAAGGCAGCAGCTGATAAAGCACCCGTTGCCGCGAAAAAGACGACCGCGAAAAAAACCTCTGGCACAATAGCGGCCAAGGCGAAAGCATCAACTACATCAAGCAAAAAGTCCGCGCTAGCGGCCAAAGCAGCAGGTGAGGTGGGAAGTGCGCGCAGGACAACGCAAGCTGTATCACGGGCAAAGTCAGCACAGGTTCAACCAGAGCAAAAGGCGCCAGCAAAAAGTAAGGCTGGCGCTGCAAAGAAGGCGCCTGCAGCTAAAAGAAAAGTGGCTAAAACTCCGGCGGCGGATTAACCGCTGGCTGCGGGGTGCAGTTCAGCCGAATACACCCCTGGAGCAGCCGGTCTACGAAGTTAAAGGGCGCATATGGCGCGAGCGGGAGACGCGTCTCTCGGAGCGCTAGTGCCCAGTAAGCAGGATTCAACTTGAAATACGAATATGTCTATGGTCTGCACGCGGTGCAGGCACTGTTAAAAAGTGCACCCCAGCGGGTCGATGAGGT
>CBIMZH010000393.1:0-3583 GCA_966248255.1 uncultured Cellvibrio sp. | reverse complement strand
GTAATTGCGCTTGTTAATATTGATCCATAAGTGTTTTGCTTTATCTTGCCTGTTTATCTTTGGTTTGGTTCTTACGGGTTGCAGCGGCGGCGGCTCGGGTGGTGGTTCGGCTAAATCCAGCCTGGCCGCGTCCAGCCAATCAAGCTTGAGCTCCAGCCTGATTTCGCAAGCCAGCAGTGAGCTAACGAGTTCATCTACAGCTTCGCTAAGCAGTTCTTCGAGTAATAGTTCTTTTACGAGTTCCACCAATAGTTTGGCCGCCAGCTCAATAGCCTTATCGTCCAGTCAGTCATCATCGCAGCCTGGCCAGGTAATTATTTCCGGTCGAATTACCTATGATTTTGTTCCTGCCAAAGCCAATGGCATAGGTTTAAATTATACAGCCACTCAAGCATTGCCGGTGCGCGGGGCCAGTGTGGAGTTGGTTGATGGCGCGAGTGCACAACTTGCCTCTGGTGTAACCGATGATGATGGCAAATACAGCATGGCTGTTGCTGCCAATACACAGGTAAAGCTTAGGGTGAGAGCGGAATTAAAATCCAGCCTTAGCCCAAGCTGGAATTTCTCGGTAAAAGATAACACCTCGGGCAGTTCGCTTTATGTACTGGCCGGTGCCTTGGTTACCAGCGGTGTAATCGATTCTGCCCGCGATTTACACGCGGCCTCTGGTTGGGATGGAAGCGCTTATTCCGCTGCCCGCGCGGCTGCACCCTTTGCCATTCTGGATCAAGTTTATTCTGCACTGGGGCGATTTCAGGCAGCGGGTAATACAAAAAACTTTCCGGCCTTAACCTTTTTTTGGAGCATCAATAATCGCCCGGCAACTGGCGATATAACCCAGGGCGAAATTGGCACCAGTTATTTTGATTCCAGTAGCGCTATTTATCTGCTGGGTGCTGCTGATAGCGATACGGATGAATACGATACCCATGTCATACTGCATGAGTGGGGGCATTATATTGAGGAGAAGTTCTCTCGTGCGGATACGCTGGGGGGCAACCACCCAGCTGACGCGCGCCTGGATATGCGCCTTGCGTTATCGGAAGGTTTTGCCAGCGCATTTGCCGGCATGATGCTTGATGATCCCATATACACAGATAGCTCTGGCTCGGGTCAAGCGAGTGGCTTTTCTTTTGATGTAAGTAAAACCAATCTTGCCGTAAAAGGTTGGTATTCAGAGTTTTCGGTGGGTTCAATTCTTTACAATTTTTACGATCAGGGTGTGGGTAAAGATTTTGCTGCAATCTATAGTGCGCTGAGCTCATCTGATTATGTCAATACGCCCAGTCTAACCTCGATCTATTCATTGACAACTGCGCTAGGCATTGCGGCACCTGCAGCGGCTGCCACTTTAAGCAGCCTGCTTGAAGGGCAGCATATTTTTGGTACAGGTATTTACGGTGAGGGTGAATCTAATGGTGCACTTAAAAGCACGATAATTCTGCCAGTCGTTGCGCCCTTAACGTTTGGTAGCAGCAGTAAACGCTGTAGCACCAACGCGTTTTTTACGGCAACGGCCACTGACAACACATTGGGTGTTTATAGTTTTGCCCGCTTCAGTTTAAGTACATCTGCCAAGGTTAGTATCAGTGCAACAAAAAATTCAGCTACAACGAGCACTACAGACCCGGATCTGTATTTGTACAAGCAGGGTAGGCTGATAGAGTATTCCGAAAAATCAGCGGCTGATGTTGAAACTTTTACGACGCAAACATTAGCGGCGGGTGATTACCTGGTTATCCTGGTTGATGACAAAAATATAAATAGCAGCGTAGGTAATGGCGATAGTTGTTTTGATCTGGTTGTACAGCAGAACTAGGAGCCTTTTATGGTGTATCAGTTGATTAAAAAGTGGCACGGATCTGTTGCTGTGTCGGGTATTCTGGCGTTGCTCGGGCTGGGTTTAGCGGCTTGTGATCCTCAGGGGCCTCAGGCATCACAAGCCGGTTCCGCGAGTGAATCGGCGATGGCTCAAAGCTTTGCCTCAAGCGAAACCATGAGTGCAGCGGCGGTTGCCAGTGATGAGGCAGGTGCAGTTGCCGAGCCAAGCCAAAAGCCTGGTGCCAGCGTGGACCTGGCCGGTAATCAGCCATTGCAGCTGCAGGCCGGTGTTGCTGATGTGTTCAATGTGGAGCTAAAAACACCGGTTACAGCAGGCAGAATGCATGTCAGTCTCACCGCGGCGGCGCCATTAAATCTTATGTCCGAATTGGATGAGTTTGATTTTGAGCTCAGTCCCGATGGCCAGTATTTATTGCCAATCACCCTGCAGGCAGATGAAAACGGTCGCTATTATCTGAATTTGCAAATTGAAATGGTCGCGGGGGAGCAGACTCAAGCGCGCAATCTTGATGTCATAGTACAAGTGGGCGCTGCCGTTAAAACCCAGCTTAACTATGAGCAAAAGCCAGTATCAAGCGAAGAGGCTATTCAGGAGCTGCCCGCTCATGAGCACATACATTAGCGTGTCCTAATGAACTGGATTTAAGGCTGCAAAATAGCCCGCTGGTCACAGGAGTTTGTTTATAATGGCCGCCCCTTGGGGTAGGCCATTATTTTTTGAGGTGAGCAAATGTCTGATCAGCCAGTTTTAGCCCAGCGATTACCTGCAGAATGGGAACCACAGGATGCTATTTTGCTTACCTGGCCCCACAAAAGCACTGACTGGAACTGGATTCTCGACGAGGTTACCGAGCTTTACGAAGCGCTGGCCACAGTGATTTGCGATTATGCCGATGTGGTTATTGCTGTACCTGCCGAAGACCTGGAGCAGGTGCGTCAGCGCCTGGAAGCCATGGGCGCACCTATGGAATATGTGTATCTCTACCCCTGCGCCAGCAACGATACCTGGGCGCGTGATCACGGCCCCATTGCTGTGCAAACCGAGCAGGGCTTTAAACTTCTCGATTTTCAGTTTAATGCCTGGGGCGGCAAGTTCCCCTTTGCGCTGGATAACGCCATAAACTCAAGTTTGCACCAACAGGGCGCCTTTCCCTTGGCTGATATGGAGGCTCAGGATTGGGTGCTCGAAGGCGGGTCTATAGAGTCTGATGGCCAGGGAACCTTGTTAACCACCAGCTCATGCCTGCTCAATCCCAATCGCAACCCGGGCTTATCCAAAGCGGACATAGAGTCTCGCCTTAAGGCTGCCTTTGGGGTGCGCAAAATCAACTGGTTAAACCATGGCCACATTGCCGGTGATGATACCGATAGCCACATAGATACCCTGGCTCGACTCTGTCCTGAAAACACTATTGTTTATGTCGCTTGTGATGATGAGGCGGATGAGGAGCATTTTGCCGACCTCAAGGCTATGGAAGCCGAATTGCAGGCCATGACTGATGCGGATGGCAATCCGTACCGATTGCTGCCGCTGCCCTGGCCGGGACCTGTTTGCAACGCTGAGGGCGAACCTCTTCCTGCGACCTATGCCAATTTTCTAATTGTTAACGAAGCCGTATTGGTGCCAATTTACGAGCTGCCAAGTGATGAAGATGCGATGGAAATTATCGCCCAGGCTTTTCCCGGTTATGACGTCATGGGCATACCTTGTTCAACGCTTATAGAGCAGGGCGGCAGCTTG
>CBIMZH010000392.1:0-3586 GCA_966248255.1 uncultured Cellvibrio sp. | reverse complement strand
TACCACCGTCGTAACCGGAGATGGTGATCAGGTCGGCATAGGCCTTGGCCACACCGGCAGCGATAGTACCCACGCCAGGGCGAGATACCAGCTTCACGGATACCAGGGCATCAGGGTTAACTTGTTTCAGGTCATAAATCAGCTGCGCCAGGTCTTCGATAGAGTAGATATCGTGGTGTGGCGGTGGCGAAATCAGGGTCACGCCTGGCACTGAGTAGCGCAGACGGGCAATCAGGTCGTTAACCTTACCGCCGGGCAGCTGACCGCCCTCACCTGGCTTGGCGCCCTGGGCCACTTTAATTTGCAGCACTTCAGCGTTAACCAGATAAGCCGGAGTTACACCAAAGCGGCCAGAGGCAACCTGCTTGATTTTGGAAGTCTTGATAGTGCCGTAACGCGCTGGGTCTTCACCACCTTCACCGGAGTTGGAGCGACCACCCAAACGGTTCATGGCTTCGGCCAGGGCTTCGTGCGCCTCGGGCGACAAAGCACCCAGGGACATACCGGCAGAGTCAAAGCGCTTGAGGATAGACTCCACTGGCTCTACTTCTGACAGAGGCACAGGGGTCAGGTCATCGCGCAGCGCAATCAGGTCGCGCAGCATGGATACCGGGCGCTTGTTAACCAGATCGGCATAGTTGCGCCACAGAGCATATTCGCCAGACTGCACAGCTTTTTGCAGCGTCTGCACCACATCCGGGTTAAAGGCGTGGTATTCAGAGTTGTGTACGTACTTGAGCAGACCGCCCTGGGAAATTGGCTTGCGCTCAACCCAGGCGCTCTGCGCGAGGATTTTTTGATCGTTTTCCAGATCTTCGAAGCTGGCGCCGCCAATGCGTGAGTCGGTGCTCTCAAAGCACATGCCCACTACATCTTTAGACAGACCAATGGCTTCAAACAGCTGGGCACCGCGGTAGGAGGTAACTGTTGAGATACCCATTTTCGACAGGATCTTGAGCAGGCCTTTGTCGATACCCTTGCGGTAGTTTTTGTAGGCGGAATCCACATCACTGAGCAGCTCACCAGTTTCAATCAGGTGATTGAGTACGTGGTAGCTCAGGTAGGGGTATACCGCGGTGGCGCCATAGCCAATCAGGGTAGCTACCTGGTGTGGGTCGCGGGCGCTGGCGGTTTCCACAATGATGTTGGCATCGCAGCGCAGACCTACATTGGTCAGGTACTGGTGCACAGCACCTACCGCCAGCAGCGCCTGGATCGGCAGCTTGCCTTTTTGCAGGCCAGCATCGCTCAGCACCATCAGCACTTTACCCGCGCGTACCGCACTGGCCACATCGGCGCAGAGGGTTTTCAGCGCAGCTTCCAAATTGGTTGCTGTGGGGTCGTAGTGCAGAGAGAACTTGGCCACTTCATAGCCAGGGCGATTCATTTCCAGCAGGCCGCGGAACTTGGCGGGCGACAATACGGGCGAGCTGAGGATCACGCGGTCGGCGTGCTCAGGAGTCTCGTCGTAAACTGGCAGCTCGCGCCCCAAACAGGTCTCCAGCGACATCACAATGGCTTCGCGCAGCGGGTCAATCGGTGGGTTAGTCACCTGGGCGAACTGCTGACGGAAGTAGTCGTAGAGTGAACGCTGCTGGCGTGACAGCACCGCCATAGGCGTGTCGTCACCCATGGAGCCAACGGCTTCCTGACCACCTTCAGCCAGCGGGCGAAGCAGTTGATCGCGCTCTTCAAAGCTGACCTGGAACATTTTCATATAGGCCTTGAGTTCAATGCCCTCGATACCGTTTTCTTTGTCATCGGTATTCAAGGTGGACTCAATGCGCAGGGCGCGCTCTTTCAGCCACTTTTTGTAGGGCTGAGTAGACTTGAGCTGATTATCAACATCCTGGGTGTTATGCAGTTCACCGGTCAGGGTATCGATAGATAATATCTGACCTGGGCCAAGGCGACCTTTGGCCACGACATCGGCAGGATCATAGGCATAGGTGCCCACTTCCGAGGCCACAGTGATCATCTCGTCTTTGGTGATCACCCAGCGCGAGGGGCGCAGGCCGTTGCGGTCGAGGGTACACACGGCATAGCGGCCGTCGGTCAGCACCAGGCCAGCAGGGCCGTCCCAGGGCTCGATGTGCATAGAGTTGTATTCGTAGAACGCGCGCAGGTCCGGATCCATGTGCTCGACGTTCTGCCAGGCGGGCGGAACCAGCATGCGAATGGCGCGGTGCAACTGCATGCCACCCAGAGTGAGAATTTCCAGCATGTTATCCAGGCTGGAAGAGTCTGAGCCAGTGCGGTTAACCAGCGGCGTTACGCTCTGCAGGTCAGGCAGCAGTGGGGTGATGAATTTTGGTGTACGCGCCACCGCCCAGTTGCGGTTGCCCACCACGGTGTTGATCTCACCATTGTGCGCCAGCATGCGGAATGGCTGAGCCAGTGGCCACTGGGGCATGGTGTTGGTGGAGAAGCGCTGGTGGAATACGCAGATGGCAGTTTCCAAACGCTCGTCAGCCAGGTCGGCAAAGAAGCGCGGCAGGTCTACCGGCATCATCAGGCCTTTATAGGACAGGATGCTGGTGCTGAAGCTGGCCACATAGAAAGACTTGTCACCGCTCAAGCGCAGCTCGGCTTTGCGGCGCGCCATAAACAGTTTGGAATTAACCTCTTGCAGGCTAAAACCCTGGTCATTGTTGATAAACAGGTGCGCGAACTCAGGCAGCGACTTGAGCGCAATGGGGCCCAGGCAGCTGGTGTCCACAGGAATCTGGCGCCAGCCGGCAACGGTCAGGCCCTGCTCGGCCAACTCTTCGCCCAGCACTTTACGCGCAGCTTCGGCTTTATCCGCTTCGCGGCTCAGCATAATGGCGCCAACACCGTAGATGTCGGTCAGTTCGGCACTGCAGGCTTCTTTAGCCACGGCGCGCAGGAAGCTGTCGGGCTTCTGAATCAACAGACCACAGCCGTCGCCGGTTTTACCATCGGAGTTAATACCGCCGCGGTGGGTCATACAGGTGAGAGATTCAATAGCGGTTTTCAGCAGCTTGTGGCTGGTCTTGCCCTTCAGGTGGGCAATCAGGCCGAAGCCGCAGTTGTCTTTGAACTCGTCTATCCGGTAGAGGCCAGTAGTCATAGGCTGTTTCTCAACAATGAATCTGTAGCGAGGGATGCAGTTATCCAGGAGGGCACTGTGCAATTACTATACAAAAGACAGGCCAAACTGCGCCCCAGACAAAAAAGCCCCTGGGTTCTAGGGGCTGGACACAAATGGGCGCAGGATATTACCCGCTTGGCTGCCTAATGGCAAGTCGAGGGGCGGGCAGGCATAAGGATCAAGGTGCCACCCGCGATAATTGACCGCGCCTAGCGCCAGTGATCGGCACTCAGTGTCTGGGCGCTGCCAAACTTCTGCTTGTCCTCATCGGTCGCGCCTTCTTTGCATTCACCTTTTAACCAGAGGTTGTAGGGCGACAGGTTGCGATCCAACTCAAAAAAGCCCTCGCGACAGTAACCAATTTTGGCCACCACAAACTGGGCGTTTTCCAGCAAACGCTCGGGCGTGCTGCGGCTTATCTGCACGCCGCCGCCCTGGGGGCGGCGGTCAGTGGGTGTGCGCGCAATACAGACC
>CBIMZH010000391.1:0-3591 GCA_966248255.1 uncultured Cellvibrio sp. | reverse complement strand
GTTCACCGTGATGAATTAATTCCAGGCCACTGATTTTGGCATCGCTAAACAGGCCATCGTACCAGTTGCTAAAGACCAGTACATTAACGCCTGGCTGCTCGAAATATTCTTTATCGTTAAGTTGTAAACCCTGGCTATCCGCCGTTGCCAGCCCGCTAGTCAAGCCGCCTAACAGACAAATGGCCACCCAGGTTTTGTTGAACTTCACCATGTCCCACTCCGCTTTTTTATGTTTATTGCCGACTTAAAGTCTACTTGAATACAAGCTGCATAAAAAATCGGCTTTACACTAAATAACGGCGCAACAACTTTTCTTTTCGGTGAAAAAGCTGGGTTTTATCCATAAAAAATATACGTCAGGCTCGCTTAAATTTTGGCGCCGGCAGATAATTTATTTCACACCCAGCCATTTTTTAACTCAGCGCCAATAACCTCAGCAATCGCTTCAGAATTTGCGGCAGAAATCGCTACAGAAATCGCGTCAGGAGTCGGGTCAGAAGTCGCCTCAGGTTTTGCGCGAGCAGCTAGTGTGCAACATAACAACGGGCGCGAAATCGCCCTGCAGGTTTACATAGCCGCAATAGCGCGCCTTGCCAGTTCCCAGCTGCACAGACAGCTCAATCTGTACCGCTAGGTGATAACTAATTTGAATTGATGCCTGGGGATAGCTGTTGTCGTCCACTGCTATCCGAGTGGCCCCCGGCACTGATATTCAAGCCAGCAAATATGTCACCCGCCAAGTCCCCTGCAAAAACCTCGCAAGCAATACCCCCGGAGGCCAGGCCCGCGCCAGATAGATATTCGCCAGGTCGCTGTGGAGCAGCCGATCCGCGCAGACGCCCAACAGGTGTCTTACCATCATTTGCAGCCTGCCTAATCCCCCGGAACCGGTAATAAAACGCCCTCTTTCTCCCCGCGCTTGACGCAGGAAGCAGTTCTTTCATATCATCTACATGTTAATAATTATCATTTGCATAAGATAATCAAATACATTTAAAGGTGAGCCTATCTATGAAACCCTGTCAGTACCCTAGATCCACGTTGACCAATTCACACCTCAACCAATTCCACCGCAACACGCTGGGCGTGGCAATTCTCGCCTTAACAATCGGCTTGCCCGCAAGTGCCTGGGGTGCGGACACTAAAAAGCCAAAAACAAAACATTCGGCTACCAGGCTTGCCGTTGAGGAAGTGCAGGTGAATGGCCGCGCCATGGCATCCCCGGAAACCACTCGCCTGCCCTTCACACTGCGCGAACTACCCCAGTCGGTCAGCGCAATATCGGCGGAAATGATAGAGCTGACGTCTATGACCGACATGAATGACCTGATGATGAATGTGACAGGTGTGAACGTCACCCTTTACGACTCCCAGCGGCCGCTCTATTTCGCGCGCGGATTCCAGATTACCGATTTTCAGGTTGATGGCATTCCCACCTACAGCGGATCGACCAATCAGGAATATGACACTGCGCTTTATGAGCGCGTTGAAGTTATCCGCGGCGCTAACGGCCTGCTGTCGGGTGTAGGTACGCCATCGGCAACGGTGAACCTGGTGCGCAAACGCCCGAGTGAAACCCTGGATGCCTCTATCTCGGCCAGCCTCGGCTCTTGGGATCGCCAGCGCGCAGTGGCAGATGTGTCTGTGCCTTTGACGCAGGACGGAAGCATTCGCAGTCGCTTTGTGCTCGCCAAGCAGGATTCCGACAGCTTTCGCGATCGCTACCGTGAAGATAAAACTGCCCTGCTCGGCGTAGTTGAAGGTGATATAGGCGAAAACACCACACTTGCCCTGGGTTACCAAAACCAAGACAACAACCCCAAGGGAACTATCTGGGGCGCTATTCCTCTGTTTGCCGCCGATGGCAGCAAAGCGAATCTTCCAGTCTCTACCAGCTTTGCTCCTGAGTGGACGCAATGGCAGCGCGAATCCAGCACACTGTTTACCGACCTGGAACACAACTTTAATGAAAACTGGAAACTGCGCCTTGCTGCCAGTCGCACCGAGGGCGATGTATTCAGTTTGCGCGTTTATGCGCGCGGCTTCCCCGACCGTGAGACAGGTACAGGGGTTACCCTGCTGGCTGGCGTAGGCGCCGGTGAAGATACCCGCGACAGTATCGACCTCTACCTAACCGGCGATTACCAATGGCTGGGGCGCGAACACACCCTGGTGGTAGGCGCCAACAGCTATAGCCTTGAAAGCTATACGCCCAGTTACACCTCGGTTGCCTCCTGGTCCTATCTGGTGCCGGACGCCTGGCATTACGATGGCAAAGCGCCGCTACCCACTTATTCCCGCACCGGCGCTTACCGCCTAGCCACAACCGAGCAATTGGGGGTTTACCTGGCCAACCGCTTTAGCCTGAGCGACTCCCTCTCCGCCATTGTGGGCGCGCGGGTAACCTCATGGGAAACCGGCACGGATAACTACAACACCGCTGGCGCTTTTGTAAATAACACTGGGGCATTTGAGGTGAGCGATGAACTTACCCCCTATGCGGGCCTGGTCTATGACATCAGCAAACAGTTTTCGCTTTACGCCAGCTACACAGATATTTTCAATCCGCAAAACTACAAGGATAAAAACGAAAACCTGCTGCAGCCGGTGCTGGGAAGCAATAGCGAAATCGGCGTAAAAGCGGAGTTCTTTGATGGTCGCCTCAGCGCATCAACGGCAGTGTTCAAAACCAAACAGGACAACTACGCTGTGCGCGATATGACGCAACCGGATAACTCTTTGTCCGATGGCAGCTCTGCGTATGTAGGCGTGAATGGCACAGAGAGCCAGGGTATAGAAATAAGCGCGAGTGGTAATCTTAGCGATCAGTGGATTATCAACGCTGGCTATACCTATGTAGATACCAAGCGCCACGCCAATGACCGTATCTGGACCAACTTGCCCGAACACGCCATTCAGCTTTCCACTCACTACAACTTCTCTGGCGCACTGGCGCCACTGATATTGGGCGGCGGTTTTAACTGGCAGAGTGAAATTATCGGTTATGCCGTAAGTCACCCCACACTAACCAGCACTACTTTCACCCAGGATGCTTATCTACTCGCGAACCTCTACGCCACCTGGAATTTCAACGATCAATGGACCGCATCCTTAAGCGCAACCAATCTGTTCAATGAAATCTACTGGGCCAATATCGATTACGCCAACTACGGTGAACCGAGAAGCCTGTCGCTAACCCTGAAATGGAAACTGTAACTGGCAAAAAATCCTTGCTAGACAATTTTCAGATCAAATAAAAAGGCCCGTTAAGGGCCTTTTTATTTAGCGAGCTATTTCAATTTTCTGTTGCGGTAGCATTTAAAAAAATTTAGCAATTGGCGTGTAACTGCCTTAGCCTAGCGGCCAGAAAACTCGGAGCAGCTGCGGGCGGTAAGACAAAATCATCCCTACCCCCGGCGCGGTAGCGGCCAGCAACATTATCCACACCAGTACAGCCATTGATGGGCGATCCGCCATAAAACAGAGAATGGCGGTGATCAGCAAGCCCAGCCATCCCATTAGCCGCAATTTTTTGGCGGGATGATCAAGCAGATGCTGTCCTTGCTGTACGTTTTTCCAATGCACATCCAT
>CBIMZH010000390.1:0-3592 GCA_966248255.1 uncultured Cellvibrio sp. | reverse complement strand
TGTGTAATTGATCTTGCCTGAAGCTTTGTTTTTGACTTGATCGTATTCAACCAGTCCAAAGCGGCCATTGGTGCCGCCGATATCTGCAACCAGTAAAAGGCTCATGGGGTTCCTCGTTTCCTTCTAGCAAAGAAGATTAGCGTTGGTGGTAAGTGTTTTTTTTGGAATAGTTATGACCGCGGAGGATAACACATCTGGGGTTTTTCATAGGCGGAACTTTGGCGGGTGAATGGCCAAGTTTATGGATGATCATGTATATAAATTGACAGCGCTGTCATTTGGGTGTAGCTTGCGCGCTTTTATTGCAATAATTTGGGGTTGTATTCGACGGCATTTGCCAGGAGAAAATCTCTAAAGTCAGGGTCAATAGGCCTGTATATCAAAATTGAAAGGTTCAGAGGCCAAAGAGTCTTGATAGAACCTAAATTTGCGTCTCGCTCGAGGTGCTCGGAGGTAAAAAGTGTTGTGGCCAAAAGTCACCAGTAAGCTAACGCCAAATCCAGCTTTGGAACAAAAACTGGATCAGCTGCTGGCGCAAATGAGTTTGGAAGAGAAGGTCGGGCAGATTATGCAGCCCGAAATTCGTCATTTAACCCCTCAGGATGTTAAGGACTACCATGTTGGCTCTGTGTTAAACGGCGGCGGCTCGGTCCCCAATAATAACCGTTATTCCAAAGCGGCTGACTGGCTGAAAATGGCCGATGCCTATTACGCCGCGTCTATGGATGACAGCGACGGCAAACTGGCTATCCCAATTATTTGGGGTACTGACGCGGTTCATGGCGTGGGCAATATCGTAGGTGCCACACTTTTCCCGCACAACATTGGCCTGGGGGCGACGCGCAATCCCGCCTTGATTCAGCGCATAGGTGAAATAACGGCGACGGAAATTGCGGTTACCGGCCTGGACTGGGATTTTTCACCAACCGTTGCTGTAGCCCGGGATGATCGCTGGGGGCGCACCTACGAGTCCTATTCTGAAGAGCCTTCGCTGGTGCGCGACTATGCTGCGCAGATGGTAGAGGGGCTGCAGGGTGATGCGACTTCTGCCAGCTTTTTGGCGGCCACTAAAGTCGTTTCTACAGCCAAGCACTTCCTCGCCGATGGCGGCACCCTCAATGGTATAGATCGCGGTAATTGCGTTGCCTCGGAAGAGGAGCTTTATCAGGTTCATGCGGCAGGTTATTACAGTGCTATAGAGGCGGGTGTGCAGACAGTCATGGCCTCGTTTAATAGCTGGAACGGCGAGCACATGCATGGCCACAAATACCTTCTCACCGATGTCTTAAAGGAGAAGATGGGCTTTGATGGCTTTGTGGTAGGGGATTGGAATGGTCATGGTTTTGTCCAGGGTGCCAGTGTTTTGGATTGCCCTCAGGCAATCAATGCGGGCCTGGATATGTACATGATTCCTGATCCTGATTGGAAAACCCTCTATCACAATATTATTGCCCAGGTGAATTCCGGTGTTATTCCTCATGCGCGCCTGGACGATGCGGTGCGACGCATTCTGCGCGTTAAGCTGCGCGCAGGCTTGTGGGATAAGGGCATGCCTTCGCAGCGCCCTCTGTCTGGTCGCGATGATTTACTCGGTGCTGCGGAGCACAGGGCTGTGGCGCGTCAGGCAGTAGCTGAGTCGCTGGTGTTATTAAAAAATAGCAATAATTTGCTGCCGCTTTCGCCCAAGGCAAGAGTATTGGTTGCCGGTGATGGTGCTGACAATATCAGCAAACAAACGGGCGGTTGGTCGGTGAATTGGCAGGGAACCGGCAATACCATGGCCGATTTTCCTGGTGCCACTACCTTGTGGATGGGGATAGAGCAGGCGGTATCCGCTGCTGGTGGCTGTGCGGAGTTAAGCCCGGATGGCAGTTTTCAACAGCGACCTGATGTGGCGTTGGTAATTTTTGGCGAAGACCCCTATGCGGAAATGCAGGGGGATATCCAGCATCAATTGTTAAAGGCTGGCGACACTCGCGACCTGGAGTTGTTGCGCAAATTAAAGGCTGACGGCATACCTGTGGTGGCGCTGTTTATTACTGGGCGGCCCATGTGGATAAACCGGGAGCTAAATGCATCAGACGCCTTTGTGGTCATTTGGCAGCCGGGCACCGAAGGGGCTGGCGTTGCTGATGTACTGTTTACTCAAGCAAATGGTGAGGTCAATCAGCCTATTAAAGGCAAGCTGAGTTTCTCCTGGCCCAAGCGCCCGGATCAGGGGCCATTAAATTGGGGGGATGGCAATTACGATCCACTATTCCCCTATGGCTTTGGCCTCGCCTACGGTGAGCAGGATGCGCTGAGTGGAGAGCTAGATGAGCAGGGCTTGGTTATGGAGTCAGCGGCTGATCTTCTGGAGCTCTTTAATCGCCGCCCACTGGCACAATATGCGCTGGTGTTACAGGGTAAAAACAACGACCGGGTCACCCTGAATGGCAATTTTGCCGAAGCCTCCACTGTGGCTGCTTACGCTATAGATAAGGATGTGCAGGAGGATGCGCGCAGATTGGTGTGGAATGGAAGTGGTGAGGGCCTGGCTGCTCTGTCTACACCTAATCGTCAGGTGCTCAGCGATTATTTTGAATCTAACTCAGCTTTGTTTTTTGAGGTTAAGTTGGATCAACCACCTAAAGAAGAGGTTGCGGTGCGTATTGGCTGTGGCCCTTCCTGCCACTCGGATGTAGTCATTACTCAACTCTTGACTGAAGTCGCTGGCAAAGGCTGGCAAACCCTGAGGGTGGATTTGCAATGCTTTCCAGAGGCGGGTACCAACTTTGGTTTGCGTCGCCTGCCGCATGAACTATTTGCATTGATTCTGGAACCATTTAGTCTTGTCAGCAGTGGGGCGCTGGAGCTCTCATTTGCGCGTGTGTTTATTGAAAAAAATCGAGGCCAGGCGGCGTCTATTGGGATTGTCTAGTTAGCGAATGTGTTGGGTTTTGCTTTTTAAAAGGGTCACCGCTTGGTGGCCTTTTTTATTTTGTGGGTTAAATTGGTGCAAATTAAAAAATGCCTGTGCAGAAATTGGTTCCATTATGGTGCCTTGTAAATTTTGATTGTGAATAAAAATGGAGCGATAAATTTATTGAGTCACCAATTGAGTGCGATATAAAAATTATTCAAATCATTAATGTTTAAAATTTATTGGCATATATCTGCTTGATTTTAAAAGTTTTATTTTAAATGTATGGGTAATGTTTTTTGTTTGGCATAGGCCTTGCTCATGGGGAAATTAGTCGTTATCGCAGTGTGCACAAAAAAATTTAAAAAAATTTTGTGCATGGAAATGGATAGTTATTTACAAAGCGCGAGCGATTTTTTTTAACCATACGCACACATCTCTGGAGAAGGCTTTATGAAAAAACATGTTCCTCATCTTGTTGCGGCAGCGGTAAGTTCTTTGGTTTGTGCCAGCCCTTCGGTTTGGGCAAAAAGTTTAACTGAGTCGTTGCAAACAGGTAGCGTTGTTAAAGTTAATTTCCGTACCCGTTTTGAAGATGTCAGTGAGGATGGTTTGACGGATTCAAATGCGCTGACTACTCGTTCGCGCTTAACTTACCAATCCGGCAGTTGGAATGGGTTGGGTTTTACT
>CBIMZH010000389.1:0-3608 GCA_966248255.1 uncultured Cellvibrio sp. | reverse complement strand
AATGAGAAAGTCATCCTGAGCTTGCGAAGGACCTTCTCCCGGCAACACGAAAATCGTAACAACGACTCGTTTCAACGGAAGAAGGTCCTTCGCAAGCTCAGGATGACAGGAAGTTTTATTCAGCTGGTTTGATTACCGCAGCGGCGGCTTTGAAGACAATCCCAAACGCGGCCTGCGTATAGACCTGATTCTGGCCACCCAGCCACTGCTGGATAAATGTGTAGAGACGGGAATAGATTACCAGGTCCGCGGCATGGAAAAACCCTCTGACCATTGCCCCATTTGGGCCAGTTTCAAGGTCTAGTTTTTCGCTGTTTCTCATCGCCAAGCCCCGCCTAAAAACCGGGGCTTTTTTATTAACCAAAAAATCACAGCAATAAAAAACCCGGCACTTGCCGGGTTTTTTATTTTGCGTTGTAGCGCTGCAATTACTCTGGGCGCATATGCGGAAAGAGCAGTACATCGCGAATTGATGGAGCGTTGGCAAACAGCATAATCAAGCGGTCGATACCTATACCTTCACCGGCGGTTGGCGGCAAACCGTATTCCAGCGCGCGCACAAAATCGTGGTCGTAGTACATGGCTTCGTCATCGCCAGCATCTTTAGCTTTAACCTGCTCCTGGAAGCGCTCAGCCTGATCTTCAGCATCGTTCAACTCAGAGAAGCCATTGGCCAGTTCGCGACCTCCGATAAAGAACTCGAAGCGATCGGTAACCGCTGGGTTATCGTCGTTGCGGCGCGCCAGAGGCGACACTTCGGTTGGGTATTCAGTAATGAAGGTCGGTTGATCCAAACGGTGCTCAACGGTTTCTTCAAAAATTTCGGTCTGGATTTTACCCAGCGGTGTGCCCGGCTTAACTTTCAAGCCCAGGCTCTCGGCAACTGCAGTAGCGCCTTCAATGGTGCTGATTTGCTCAGCAGTCACATTGGGGTTGTATTGCAGAATGGAGTTAAATACTGACAGACGAGTAAAGGGCTTACCGAAATCGTATTCGCTATCCTGATACTTCAGGGTGGTGCCGCCGGTGACATCTATGCACAGTTTACGCAGCAGGTCTTCCGTCAGGTCCATCAAGTCTTTGTAATCCGCGTAAGCCTGGTAAAACTCCATCATGGTGAATTCAGGGTTGTGACGAGTGGATACACCCTCGTTGCGGAAGTTGCGGTTAATTTCAAACACGCGTTCAAAACCACCAACCACCAAGCGCTTCAAATACAACTCTGGCGCGATACGCAGGAACATTTCCATATCCAGCGCATTGTGGTGAGTCACAAAAGGACGCGCTGAGGCACCGCCGGGGATCACGTGCAGCATGGGTGTTTCCACTTCCATAAAGCCGCGACCTACCATGTAGTTGCGAATAAAGTTCATGCACTGAGAGCGCAGACGGAAAGTGTCGCGCACTTCGGGGTTAACAATCAGGTCCACATAGCGCTGGCGATAGCGAATTTCCTGATCGCTCAGGCCATGATATTTATCCGGCAGTGGGCGCAGGGCTTTGGTCAGCAGCTGGTACTCTTCCAGGTTAACGTACAAATCGCCTTTACCGGATTTGTGCAGAGCGCCCTGCACACCAACGATATCGCCAATGTCCCAAATGCCCCACTTATCTTTAATGACTTCCTGCGCCGCTTTATCAGCGTACAACTGAATAGTGCCCTCGCCGTCCTGCAACACCAGGAAGGGACCGCGCTTGGCCATAATACGGCCGGCAACGCTTACCTTGTGATCAAGGCCTTCCAGCTCTTCTTTGGTTTTTTCACCGTGACTGGCCTGCAGCTCGACACTCTTGTGAGCGCGACGGAAATCATTGGGGAAGGCATTGCCTTTTTCGCGGATGGCAGCCAGCTTTTGACGGCGTTCGGCAATGAGTTTGTTTTCGTCTTGCGCTTGAGTGTTTTCGTTGCTCATAGTCTTCACTGTGATTTCAAATCAAATTGACGTAATAAAAGTTTGCTTGCAATTAAAGGCCAGCCTTGAGGCTTTCCACAATAAACTGATCCAGATCGCCATCCAGCACCGCCTGGGTATTGGACGTTTGCACACCGGTGCGCAGATCTTTTACGCGCGAGTCATCCAGCACATAGGAGCGAATCTGGCTGCCCCAACCGATATCGGCTTTGCTGTCTTCCATCGCCTGCTTCTCAGCATTGCGCTTTTGCATTTCCTGCTCGTACATACGCGCGCGCAACATCTTGAATGCTTTATCGCGGTTGGCGTGCTGGGAGCGTTCGTTCTGACACTGCACCACCACACCACTGGGAATGTGGGTAATACGCACAGCAGAGTCAGTTTTGTTTACGTGCTGACCGCCAGCGCCAGAGGCGCGGTAAGTATCAATACGCAGATCCGCGGGATTGATATCAATTTCAATATTGTCATCAATCTCCGTCGAGACAAACACCGAGCAAAATGAGGTGTGGCGACGGTTGCCCGAATCAAAGGGCGACTTGCGCACTAAACGGTGTACACCTGTCTCAGTGCGCAACCAGCCAAAGGCGTATTCGCCTTCAAAGTAAATACTGGCACTTTTGATACCCGCCACTTCACCGGCGGAGACTTCCTCCAGGGTGACCTTAAAGCCTTTGGCTTCGCCCCAGCGCAGGAACATACGCAATACCATTTCCGCCCAATCCTGGGCCTCGGTACCACCGGAGCCGGATTGGATATCCAGATAGGCGTTATTGGGGTCAGTTTCGCCGGAGAACATGCGGCGGAATTCCAGTACCGCCAGTTCTTTTTCCAGGCGATCAATTTCGCTCTGGACCTCGTCGACCATGGATTCGTCGTCTTCTTCCACGGCCATATCCAGCAGTTCGCGGCAGTCGGAAACCCCGGTTTCGAGAGATTCGATGGTTTTAACTACAGCTTCCAGTGAGGAGCGTTCACGGCCCAGGGCTTGAGCGCGTTCCGGGTTGTCCCAGACACTGGATTCGGCCAGTTCCAGCTCGACTTCGGCTAGGCGTTCTTTCTTGACATCAAAGTCAAAGATACCCCCTAAGCACTTGATTGCGCTCAGCGAGGTCTTTCAGGGCGAGTAATAAAGGATTGATTTCCATAATTTGGGATATCTAGTCAGAAACAGGCGCCATCACGGCGATATTTTGAGGCGCGCATTCTACATGAGAAGGCTTTCCAGGCCAAATCGCTAAGATTCAGCCTGGAACTCAACACAAACCTGGCGGCTTAATCGTCGGAGATCTCAATATCCGGCAGCGCCTGGGCATCCAGGTTGTGCAGCCAGAGGTTAGCCGACAGCTTGCGCGCAATCGCCCTATAGGTCTGACTCACGCTGGAGCCTTTATCGGCAGCAACGCTGGGTAGGCCGCTGTCGGCATCTGCTCGTATCGCCAGCGTTAGCGGCAACGAACCCAGCAGTTGAGTTTGGTAATCCTGGGCGATACGCTCACCGCCGCCCTCGCCAAAAATATGCTCCTCATGGCCGCAGTTGGAGCAGATATGGGTCGCCATATTCTCCACCACACCGAGAATGGGCACATTCACCTTGCGGAACATCTCCACCGCCTTCTTGGCATCCAAAAGCGCTATATCCTGGGGAGTTGTAACAATTACCGCACCAGTTACCGGCACTTTTTGCGCCAGGGT
>CBIMZH010000388.1:0-3624 GCA_966248255.1 uncultured Cellvibrio sp. | reverse complement strand
CCTGGACCTGTGGGCCACCGCCCATCCGTTTTTGGAGCGCTGGCTCAAGCAGCGTTTCCACCCCAAAAGCCTCTGGCGCGAACTCAAACGCTATGCCCCCGAGTGGATGGAGAAATTCCCCCAGGTGCCCAATTTGGTTTTCAACGGCTTACAGCAGCTGCAAAACCTGGGTGAGGTGGCACCCCAGCTGCACTCGCTTAAGCGCAGCTATATTCAGCAGCAGCGCAAACAGCAGACCCGCGCGCGCCGCTGGCTGATCGCCCTGGGCGCCTTTGCCGCCGCCGCTGCCCTGGCGGTGCCGCAGCCGCTGCAGCAACTGCAAGCCTGGTGGGCCGGTTTTGCAGTGAATGAACTGCCCGCCGCCAGCCTGATACTGGCCGCTGTGGGTATTGCCGCCCTGATCCTTCGCTAAGGGTCGGGCGCCCCGGCAGCTGCTTATCCCATGCCTGCAACTGGCTGTTATTAGCCAATAACAGGGCTATGTCTTGGCGTTATATTCAACATAACAACAATTGACCCAAGGCCCTAACTAATCCTCATAACCGGCACTTATACCTTCTGCTATCATCTTTCCAATAATGAAAGCTAAGGACGCCTATTCATGTTTAGCGATGCGCGCATACTGCTGGTCGATGACACCCCGGAAAACCTCGACATCCTCAGCGCGATTTTGGAAGACCTGGGTTGCCAACTGCTTGTGGCCACCTCGGGTGAGCGCGCGCTGGAATTGGCCAATCGCCGCCTGCCGGATCTGATTCTGCTGGATGTGATGATGCCCGACATGAACGGCTTTGAAGTCTGCACCCGGCTTAAATCCAGCCTCGCCACCACCGAAATCCCCGTCGTTTTTGTCACCGCACGCACCGAAGACATCAGCCAGGGCTTTAAGGTTGGCGGCGCCGATTACATCACCAAACCCATTAACGCCGATGAAGTTCGCTCCCGGGTTATTCACCAGCTGGAGCGCCAGGCGATGCTCGCCGAGCTTAAATCCTTTAACCGCGAGCTGGAGACCAAGGTGCGTGAGCGCACCGCCGAGCTGACCATTGCCAACCGTCAGCTGCGCGAGGAGATTAACGAGCGGCGCTATATGCAGGATCGCCTCAACTATCTGGCGACCCACGATTTTGTCACCCGGCTGCACAACCGCAATGCGCTTGAGTCACATATTTCCGAGCTGATTGCCAATCTGCAGCTGCAGCCGCTCAACGCCTCCTTTTTATTAATCGACATAGACCGCTTCCGCATTATTAACGAGAGCTGCGGCTGCATTGCCGGCGATGAATTACTCCGCCAGTTTGCCGATGCCATTGCCGGGCTGCTTAAGCGCCAGGACTTTTTTGCCCGCTTGGGCGGCGACAAGTTTGCCGTGGTCACCCAGTGCGAAGAGGGCGACAATGGCCAGGCATTGGCGCAGATGATCCAGAAGCATCTGGAGACGTTTAGCTTCCAGTGGGAGGACAAACAGTTCAAATTGGCCACGTCTATTGCCTGTGTGCCGCTCAACCGCGACCTGGTCAGCTACGATCAGGTGATGCTTGCCGCCGATGAGGTCATCTATATGGCCAAGCAGGAGGCGCGCGGTAGCATCCGCAGTTTCGATCAGGCCAACCAGCGCTCCAATCTCACCCGCGAGAGCGTTAACTGGGCCTCGCGTTTAATTGATGCGCTGCATAACCAGCTGTTCCGCAGCTATTTCCAACTTATTGAATACCTGCCCGCTGCTGGCGGCGGCGCCGAGCCGCGCATTCGCCTGGAAATTCTGCTGCGTCTCTGGGACCCAAAACAGGAGCGCATAGTGGCGCCGGGGGAATTTATCGGCCCCGCCGAGCGGCTGCAGCTGATCCCCGAACTGGACAAGTGGGTGGTGAGCCACAGCCTCGGCGTACTCGCCCAGCACCCGCGCCTGCTCGACCACCTGGAGATGGTGTCGATCAACCTCTCGGCCATTTCCATGCGCGAATCCGGCTTTGCCGCCTATGTAATCGCACAGATCAAAAAGTGCCAGATACCGCCGCACAAGCTCTGTTTTGAAATCACCGAGACAGCGGCCATTGTGAATATGGAAACCGCGCGCGAATTTATGCAGAGCCTGCGCGACCAGGGCTGCCACTTTGCCCTGGACGATTTCGGCAGCGGCTTTGCGTCCTACGCCTATTTACACCAACTCACCTTCGACAAAATAAAAATCGACGGTATTTTTGTGCGCGACATGGATCAGGACACGGCCCACTACGCCATGGTCAAATCCATTATCGAAATGGCGCGCACCCTGGATAAGGAGATCACGGCAGAATTTGTCGAGACCGCCGAAGTCGCCGAGCTATTGCGCGACCTGGGGGTCAGCTGGGGCCAGGGGTTCTATTACCACCGCCCTGAGGAGCTCAACTATCAGGCACTGCAGCGCTGCCTGGCTACCAGTTATGGCCTCAGCACCGCTGATTAATCAGCTGCAGCAAGCCCCCCTGCCGCGGTTGCTGGCACTCAACCTGGCACTGGGCCTGGCTTACTATCTGCTGGCCGCCTTTGGCCAGCAGTGGAGCAGCTTTACCAGCCTGGTTTCGCTGGTCTGGCCCGGCGCCGGGGTGATGCTGTTCGCGCTCCTGGCATTTGGCCTGCGCAGCCTGCCCGGGCTCTGTCTGGGCGCCTTTGCCGCCAATTATTTCCTCCATTTTGCCGGCGGCGATGCCCCCACCCGCTGGGCACTGCTCGCCTCCACGCTGATTGCCAGCGGCTCCTGCCTGCAGGCGCTGGTTATCGCCCGTGCCAATCTCCCCCTGCTGCGCTCCAGCCGCCCCCCTGGCAGCCGCCGCAGCCTCTGGTTTGTCGCCAGCATTTTTGCCGGCACCCCCATCGCCGCCACCACCGGCGTGGCGGTGCTGCACCAGATGCAGCTGGTAAGTGCGGGCGAGTTGCTGGAGACTTGGATGGTCTGGTGGCTGGGCGATGCCATAGGCATGCTGGTGGTTGCGCCCCTGCTCAGCGCCTGGCTGCTGCAACCCAAGTGGCGGGAGTCGGCGCGGTTGCAGGTGTTTTTGCTGCTCAGCCTGGGCCTGGGCCTGCTGCTATTGCTGGTCAGCCTAATTGGCTATCAGGAGCGCAAGGCGACCAAGGCGCGCTTTCACAAAGAGTCGCAACAGCTGCAACTGGCGCTGGGCGAAGCGCTAAACAAAAGCCGCGACAGCCTGGCACTGCTCGCCCCGCTGTTTACCGAGCAGCTGACGGAAGCGCAATTTAATCAGCTTGCCCGACGCTTTTTAGCGGACAACCCCTGGATCAACTTTGTTGCCTGGCAGCCCTCAGCGCAGCGCGAGCATTGGCTGCAGCGCGCGCAACCCCACCTCAATAGCCATTTTCCCCTGCGGCAGGACCTGCCCCTGGTGGCGGCTGCGCTGGCCGCTACTCAGCCAGTGGCTTCAGGCATCGACAGCAACAGCGTCACTTCCGCCCCAGGTATAAATTGGCTGCTGCCCATCTGCACCACTCAGGGCTGCCCGGCGGGGCTGATCGCCGTACAGCTGGACCTTAGCAGCTGGCTGGAGCTGGGTTTAAAGCAAACCCTCGGCCCCAACCTGGATGTCGCCCTGGCAACGGCGGCAGCGCCGGAGCAGCTGCTGCTTTGGG
>CBIMZH010000387.1:0-3626 GCA_966248255.1 uncultured Cellvibrio sp. | reverse complement strand
GCCACCAGCAGCCAGGGAATCATGCCGCTGTCGCAATAAAAGAAATCCCTGAAATAATGGTGCGCACTCATCTCGCCACCATAGACCGCATCTTCCTGGCGCATACGCTCCTTAATAAAGGCATGCCCAGTCTTGGATTGTACAGCCACACCACCCGCTGCATTAACCACATCCAAGGTATTCCAGGTTAAACGCGGGTCATGAATAATTTTGGCGCCAGGGTTTTTTAACAAAAAAGCTTCTGCGAGGAGACCAACGATGTAATAACCTTCAATAAAGTTACCCTGTTCATCAAATAAAAAGCAGCGATCAAAGTCCCCATCCCAAGCGATACCAAAGTCCGCCTTATGCGCAATCACTGCTTCTTGTGTAGAACTGCGATTTTCCGGAAGCAATGGATTGGGGATGCCATTTGGAAATTGACCATCAGGCTGATGATTTATTTTTATAAACTCGAACGGCAGTGAAGCCTCCAAGGCGTCAATTACATGACCTGCAGCGCCATTACCTGCGTTTACCACCAGCTTAAGTTTTTTGAGCTGGCTTAGGTCAACATAACCCAGTAAATGCTCAACATATGCAGGCAAACAAGACATTTTGCTATAGCTGCCAGGCACTGCCACTGGAGCGCCAAATTGATTTTGTTCGGCGAGCCGTTTTATTTCATTAAGGCCCGAGTCACCGCTTATTGGCTGAGAGCCATACTTAACTAATTTAAGGCCGTTATAGTCGATAGGATTGTGGCTGGCCGTGACCTCTATCCCGCCATCAGCTTTGAGAAAGCTGGTGGCAAAATAGATTTCCTCGGTGCCTGTCATTCCTATATCAATTACATCCACCCCTTGATCACGCAAACCATTGGCGAGAGCAATTTTCAAAGCCTCACTGGTCAGCCGGACATCCCCGCCCACAACAACAGTTTTAGGCTGGATAAATTGCGCAAAGGCACGCCCGATACAATAGACAATATCCTCATTAAGCTCTTCACCAAGCTTGCCACGGATATCATAGGCTTTAAAACAGGTCAGACTCATGACAATTTCCCAATAAATAAGTGAGTTAAATGACCGCTGTTGTACTTTTTAATAATTTAGCCAGGACATCGCCATCCCGGTCGGCCAAGTCTGATTTCTAGTAACGTTTGTTTACTACAGACAAAATAGCCTCTAGCACCTGAGCGATTGTCAGATTCGTACTATCAATAACCAGCGCATCTTCTGCCGGCTTTAAAGGCGAAACACTGCGTGTAGAATCACGCTCATCTCGCTCGCGAATATCTTTGACCACCCGCTCCCAATCAGCCGCCATACCTTTGGCCAACAATTGCTTGCAGCGTCTATCAGCACGAGCCTCTGCACTTGCGGTGAGGAAAATCTTAACTCGGGCATTTGGAAACACAGTGGTGCCCATATCTCGCCCATCAGCCACCAAGCCTGGAGCAGATGCAAAAATCCGTTGGCGCTGCAGTAACGCATCGCGAACTCCAGGGTAGGCAGCAACAATCGAAGCATTCATCCCTACCGACTCAGCCCTGATGGCTGAAGTCACATCTTCGCCTGCCAGCAAGATTTGCAAGCTGTCGCCCTCTAGCGAAAACTCCACAGCCAAATGAGCAGCAACATCAGCCACGGCAACTTCGGAGCTTAGATCAATCTCACTTTTAACTGCCGCCAAGGCAACCAAGCGATAGAGAGCACCGCTATCCAATAAATGAAAACCCAGCTTTTTAGCTAGCATTTGACTCAGCGTACCCTTTCCGGACCCGCTGGGACCATCAATAGTAATCACTACTGGCTCATCAATACCGATCAACTTTTAACCTCACAGGAGACATCACACTTGAATGGCTAATTAAAGCCCTTGAATAGATCGGTTTATCGCCTGGCAAACAGCAACCGGATCTTGCGCCTGGGTAATAGGGCGACCAACAACCAAATAGCTACTGCCAGACCTGACTGCCTCTTCGGGCGTCAAAGTTCGCCGCTGGTCATCCTTAGACGAATCAGGCAAGCGAATGCCTGGAGTTACCAAGCAAAATTCACTCCCATAGGCGGAACGCATAAGGGACGCCTCCTGCGCAGAGCATACAACCCCATCCAGACCACAACTATTAACCAGATCAGCTAGCAGTTTTACTTGCTCAACGGGCGCTCGATCTATACCTACCCCACGCAAATCCTCCGCCTCCATACTGGTTAATACAGTAACGCCGATAAGCAGACTTTTAGCGCCAGTGATAGAATCCAGTGCATTTTTGGCAGCAAGAAGCATGCGCTCGCCACCGCTTGCATGAACATTGACCATCCACACACCCATATTGGCCGCTGCCTTTACCGCTTTGGCGGTAGTGTTGGGAATGTCATGAAATTTAAGATCCAAAAACACCTCAAAGCCCAAATCCATTAAAGATTCGACAACCTGAGGGCCAGCAGAGGTAAAAAGCTCTTTGCCTACTTTCAGACGACAGTCCTGCGGGGAGAGACGCTTGGCCATGGATAGGCAATCCTGTCGATTGTCATAATCCATAGCCACAAGGATGCGAGGGCCAGTTTGGGGCATTAGTATGTCTCACAAATAAATAAGGGGCGAATAACGCCCCTTATTAAATCAAAAATCAGCTACTTAAGCAGCAATCTTTAATCGCTTAGATAGTGATTTTATCTTTATTGGCCTTGAGGATGGCTTCACCTATACCCTTTACGTCCGTCAGTTGTTCCAAATTTTTAAACTGACCATTAGCTTTTCGCCAAGCGACTATTGCCTCTGCTTTTTTTAGCCCTACACCTTTTAATTGCGTGAGAGTTGCCGCATCAGCTGTATTGATGTTGATAAGCGATGTGGTTTTTTGAGCAGCTTCAGAAGAGGCCGGACGAGCCGCGGGCTCCAAGGCAAAACCAGCCGAGGCAACACCGAAGGCCAAGAGGACAACTGAGATGAATGAAATAATGTGTTTCATAAAAACTCCTTTTAAAAATAAAATTTAAGTGCGACTCCTAACTGCACCGGGAAAATCTTAGAAATATGGCGAGCAGATGAACAGCAGACATAGCCAGTAAAACCTGTAAGACATCTCTTACATTGCCCCTTGGCGTGATGCGTTTAACAAAAAAGGCCCCTAGGGGCCTTTTTTGTTAAACGCGCAATCTACTTAAAGCGAGTAATCTACTTAAGTAAGGCTTTAATATCCTGCGCGCCCCAATGAGGGAAGTGCTTACGGATAAGAGCATTCAGCTCAATTTCAAATTCACTAAAGCTGGACTGTTGATCACCCTGAACCCTATCCAGAGCATTGATCACCATACCTGCCCCCACTGTGATATTGGTTAGGCGATCTATGACAATAAACGCACCTGTAGCGCGATTTTGCTTGTAGGTGTCGGCCACAACAGATTGCGTAAGCAATACATCGACCACAGCAATATCATTGAGCTGGAGACCATCTACTTTTGAGTGTTCTTGAGTATTTACATCAACTCGATAATGAATCGCCTCAATTTGGCCGCTCACTTGCTTGCTGGCAAATTTAAATAAAAACTCACCGCCCGGCTTCATGGCCTTTTCAGTCATCCAAACCAAATGAGCCTGCAGATGATTGGATTGCGGCACCTGCACAGCATCCAATACCA
>CBIMZH010000386.1:0-3631 GCA_966248255.1 uncultured Cellvibrio sp. | reverse complement strand
GTGGCCGACTCAACTCCCTCAAGCATTTGCACCTGGCGCAAATAGCTATAGGGCAGCGGCTGAATCAGAGTGACTTTGTTAATACGGACCAGACGATCCTCGCCCGCCAGTTCAGCCCCTTGGTTAAAAGCGGCAGCCAGGCTGCGCAATAGACCGAAGAGTAAAAAAGCCACCATGATGGATAAGAGTGTGAGCGTAGTGCGCGCTTTTTTGCGCCCCAGATTTTTGAGGAGGAAGCGAAAGTAATACATCTCAATAGGCCTCCAACTGTGACCCATGCGCGAGAGGCGCATCCACCAGTGCCCCCTTATCCATATGCAAGATGCTGTTGGCGTGATCGGCGGCGCGCGGGTCGTGGGTTACCATCACTATGGTTTTTTGCTGATCGCGGTTGAGCATTTGCAACAGCGAGAGAATATCGTCAGCGGTGGCGCGATCCAGGTCACCAGTGGGCTCATCGCACAAAAGCAAATCCGGATCGCTCACCAGTGCGCGCGCAATCGCCACCCGCTGCTCCTGGCCGCCGGAGAGTTCGCGCGGGTAGTGCTTGGCGCGATCGGCCAGGCCAACCAGCTCCAGCGCCGCGGCCACATGCTGTTTGCGCTCGCGGCTATTCAGTGGAGTTAACAACAGCGGCAGTTCAACATTTTGCTCGGCGGTAAGTACCGGCATTAAATTGTAAAACTGGAAAATAAAACCCACATGGCGCGCGCGCCATTTGGTGAGCTGGCTGCCGCTCATTTTATCCAGCCGCTGCCCGGCAATATGTAACTCACCGGCGCTGGGGGAATCCAGCCCGCCAAGCAAGTTAAGCAGCGTAGTTTTACCCGAGCCGGAGGGGCCCATAAGCGCAAGAAAGTCGCCCTGATTTATATCGAGATTCAGCGCGGATAACACCAGCACCAACTCTTTACCCTTGCGGTAAGACTTGGCGACCTGACGCAACTGCACCAGCGGCAAGTTATTGGTTTGAGATGAATATTGAGCAGTCATAGAAACTCCTTGGCCATAGCATGGATGTTTCAGTGAGTGGATCTGCAGTTAAGGAACCGCTGAAAAATCTAGCCGCGGCAACTAGCTGCAAGACAAATACAGGCGAAAAAGCGCAGTTTATAACTCATAAATGCGTATTGTGAGCCTGTTTTCAATGCCGCGATTGCCACGCAGGTAATTTTTCAGAAGCTCCTTAGATTTTGCTTGTACTACCGCTGCAGACATATCACTGACAAACGGGAACAGCGAATTATTGTTATGGGCACTGGCAGCCATCTACCAGTGCAAACACTCGGGTATTAATATTCTACGCGCGCGCCATCTTTCAAATCGGCGGCGGGGTTTAGGATAAAATCCTCACCCGGTTTTAAGCCGGACGACAAATACACGTCGCTGCCGTAGCTGGCTTTAATATTTACCTTGCGCATTTCTGCGGCACCATCTTTTACCACAAAAATAAATTTATCTTCGCCATCGGAGCGCACTGCTGAGGTGGGTACGCGTATGCCCAGTGGCTCTTTGGATTTGACCTGTGCCTCTGGCGCGGCATTGTAAAAGGCCACTTTTACACCCATGTCCGGCAGTATGCGCTGGTCCAATTGCGCAAAGGCGATGCGCACCTTCACTGTGGCTTTTTGGCGATCGGCCGCGGGAATTATCGCTATCACATGGGAGGGTATTTGCCATTCAGGGTAGGCCTCCAGAGTCGCCTGCACATACTGATCGACACGCACCCGCTGAATGTAGGATTCATTAACATCCACTTCCACTTCCAGTGAATTCATATCCACCAGCGTACAAATGCCCGTGCGCGTAAAACCGCCGCCGGCAGAAATGGGCGAAATCATTTCACCCGGTTGCGAATCCTTGCTTACTACCACACCGGCAAAGGGCGCGCGCAGGGTTAAATCCTCCATGCTCTGCTGCTGAATGGCGAGGCGCTTTTGCGCTACCTCCACCTCCGCCTTGCGCGCGTTCAGCTGAGCGCTGATAGATTCAAAATCGGCGCGCGCCTTGTCCAGGGTGGACAAGCTCACCAGTTGCCGCCGCGCCAGCTCGGTATTGCGCTCCAGATTTAACTTGGCTTCGGTAAAGCGCGCCTTGGCTTCATCCACCTGGGTTTTAGCCGCCTGCAATTCGGCTTTGGACAGCTCCAGTGCTTTGCGCGTGTTGGTGGTATCCAGGCGAGCAACCACCTGGCCCTGATCAACATGCTGGCCCTCTTCCACCAGAATTTCATCAACCCTGGCCGTCACCTTGGACGAGACAGTAGAGATGCGCCGCGCCACTACATAACCCGTGGCATCCAGCACCCGCGCATCGGCGGCATCGGCCACCGCCATGCGCGCCATTTCAACTTGCACCTGCACTGGCGGCGCCTTGTAAAAGGCTTTAACCAACACCACCAGGGCAACCAGTGTGGCCGCGGCAAAATACCAGGGTTTGAGGGAACGGGTTGAGAGCTTTTGATCGCGATCTATACGCAGTTGAGATAAAAGTTCAGATTTGTCGTTCACAGCTTCGCCCTGTTAGCTATTCGAGAATTTCACGGCGAAGATTAAATCATTGTTGTGCGCGAAAACCAAGCCATGGCCAGCGCAGTTGACACGGGCCATTGGCGCCACCGCCTTGCACAACCCAAATGCGGGTGATGCTCACAGCAAAAACAAAAAAGGCCAGGTGATTCGCCCCTGGCCTTTTTTGCATTACAGCCATCGAACATTGTCTGTGCGGCGAGTTAAGCCAATTGAGCCAGCGTCGCCAGTTGAGTCAGCAGCCGGCTGAACCGGCAAGCCGGACGCGACCAATTTACTGCGCCCCACACTAAAAACTGTATTTAACCTTTGCATACCAATAAGCGCCGTTAAAGCCAAAAGGCGCGGCGCGGCGCGAATAGGTAAATATGCCCGGGCTACTCACCACCAGGTTGCCTCCTGGCGCATCCTCAAGAGAACCGCCGCGGCTGTTGCCTATAGTATTTTTATCCGGGTAGACATCAAAAATATTGTTGCCCCCCAGGATCAAACTAAAGCCATTATCAAAGCCATACTCAACATTCAAATCGGTCAGGGTTTTAGCTCCATAGGTTTGCCGGCCGCCATCTTCAACCGTGTACTCGCCAAAGTTATTTAAAGCCAGGGTTATCCGCCAGGCATCCAGCTGATAGAAGCCGCTCAAACTGATTCTGTCTTTGGGTTGCCACTCCTCAATAATGGAAATGTCCTGGGAGCTAAACACCACATCGGCATCCAGCTGCGCCAAATCACCAGCCTCCGAGGTAAATAAATCCACCACATCGGTTTTGGTGTGATTGGCGGCCAGGGTCAAATCCAGGTTGCCGCTAAACACATCCAGGCCGGTGTAACTCACGACCAGATCGACACCGCGGGTTTCGGTATTGGCGCCGTTCAAAAAGAATTGCCCCGCCCCTGCGCCCACTAATTCAAGTGCATTACCCAAGGTGCCACTGGGGTCGTTGGCGGCGCTCAGGCGATTACTAATGACAATGCGATCATCAATATCAATGGCGTAGTAATCCAGGGTAAAGGTCAGCCGATCTGCCGGGTTTAAAACTACACCGGCACTGAGGTTTTTAGATTTTTCCTCTTTTAATTGGGGAATACCTATAGCGCGCGCC
>CBIMZH010000385.1:0-3633 GCA_966248255.1 uncultured Cellvibrio sp. | reverse complement strand
GCCAAGCGGGTGATGCTCGGCGTATGGAGTTTTTTACGGCAGTTTATGTACACCAAATTTGTCATAGTCACCGATGATGATGTCAACGCGCGCGATTGGAATGATGTGATCTGGGCCATGACCACACGTATGGACCCGGCGCGGGATACGGTGATGATTGAAAATACGCCGATTGATTATCTCGACTTTGCCTCGCCGGTTTCCGGCCTGGGCTCCAAGGTGGGCTTTGATGCAACCAACAAATGGCCGGGCGAAACCCAGCGCGAGTGGGGCGTGCCTATAGTCATGGACGAAGCCGTTAAATCGCGTGTGGATGAAATTTGGGATTCACTGGGTATAGATACCCCAACCGCTTATTAACCAGATTAAACGCAAGGGGGAGATATGGAATTGCTGCGCGAGTGCCAAACCATTTGCCCCTATTGCGGCGAGCCTATCAGCCTGATTGTCGATTGTTCTTGCGCGCAACAAGACTACACTGAGGATTGTCAGGTGTGTTGTCAGCCTATGCTGGTCTCGCTCTGGGTGGATGAGGATTTTCACCCACATCTGGAACTGAGGCGCGAAGATGAGTAAATTAGACAGGTACAATGGAGATCAATCGCGCACTTGCACTTATTAATCTGTGTTTTTACCAAGTGCTTTTTATTTAATGTAATTTCACCAAGAGTCAAAGGGGATTGCCATGAGCTTTGCAAAAGAGTTTCGTGAGTTTGCCGTACGCGGCAATGTGGTAGATATGGCTGTGGGTATTATTGTGGGCGCAGCATTCGGCAAGATAGTCAGTTCGCTGGTGGGCGATGTGGTTATGCCACCCATTGGCTGGTTGATTGGCGGCGTCGACTTTAGTGATTTGGCCGTTCACCTGCCAGCGATGATCGAAGGCAAAGCACCTGTGGTTATTGCCTATGGCAAGTTCCTGCAGACGATTTTGGATTTCACCATAATTGCCTTTGTGATTTTTGTGGTAATTAAAGGCCTGAACAAACTCAAAAAGAAAGAAGAGGAAGCGGCACCTGCCGCGCCAGCAGAGCCGGCGCCGACTAAAGAAGAACTCTTGCTTACTGAAATTCGCGATTTGCTCAAACAAAAATAGATCGCAAAAAAAAGCCCGCAACAGCGGGCTTTTTTTATGGCGCCAGGTCAGCTTTTGTTGGCGGATTGAGCAGCGTCCAGTCATCAACCGCGCTTTGAAAAAAGCCGCACTCGCGATAGGCCCGTTCAATGGTGCCCTGGCTGCGCATAATCGCCAAACCTCGCTCCAGTGCCTGATAAAACTCCATACCCAATGGATGGGCGCGGCTAATCGGCCAGTGGCGCGATCCGGGTATGGCTACCTTCACCCCGCTTACCGGGACCAACTTGATATTTTCCACCTGAATATGTAAATCCGCTGATGGTTCAAACGGGGCCAGGGTCAGATCTACCCGCCGCGCTTGGATCATGCGCGCCATATTGACCCAGTTAGGCGTGTACATAATTTTGTGAAAGCCCAATTGATTCAGTGCTTCTAAATCCGGCTTCCACTGGCGGCTGGTCACCGCGCGCAATTGAATCAGCTCGGACAGAGTTTTACTGCTTAGCGCCAGCAGATTGTCCTGCGATGTGTAGAGGCCCACCACAAATTCGCCATTGCGTACCAGCGGCGGCGAGATATATACCTGCTCTTTAACTGACTCTAAGTCCTCCAGCCAAATGGTGCCCGCCATGGTCAGGGTTTTGCCGTCCTGTACATTGCGAATGCTGCGAAAATAATTTTCCTCGCGAGTAAAACTGAGGGGGTGAGCAAATTTGCCCAGCGCCAGTGCCTGTTGTAACAGCAGTAATTCAATCACATCGCGACGCGCATGAGGGCCGCCGTAATAATCCACCTGCTGTGGTTTACGGCCTGCCATAAACTCCAGGTAATCCTGATTTATATCCGGTAGTACGCCTATAGGCGCGGCTGTATTTGCGCGAGTGCCTGGCTCGGCAGCGCTAGCTGTCGCCAGGAGCAGTTGAGAGAAAAGGAGCAGTGTAAGGGCAAGAGAGCGCATCTATGTTCAAGACCAAAATCGCTATAGCCGGGAATAGGTTGTTCCCCCAGATTATTCCACTATAGCCGACTTGCGCTAGCGCTTAACAGTGGCGTTATAAAACGGGTTGGCCACGGTACATGCGCTGGTGCTTAACCGGTGCCGCCGGCTGGCTGAGCGCTTCCGCTTTGGTCTCGCTGTTGCTGTCTGGCGCAACCGGGGCATCCACCAGCATGGTTTGGCCGCGATAGACTTTGACGGTTTTGTGCGGCTGAGTTGCCGGCTCGGTTTTGGGGTTGAGTAGTGCCAGCCACTCTTCGCCAGCCAGGCTGAGCAGTTCTTTGATCAGGGTTTTGGTAATGGTGTCTTTGGCTTTGAAGTAGTAGTTGGCCAGCTCGTTTAAAACCTCTGGGTTGGCCAGCTTCACACTGGGTTTCATATCTGCCTCAACCCGACGACGCAACTCCATTATCAGGTCGATCATGGGACGTGAATACTGCATAGAGCCTCCACTCAAGAGTTAGAATTTGAGTAGAGCAAAAAACAGGCCAGCAAATTGGGGTAGTTTATGCGCTTGGCGCCAGAAATCACGGATATTTTGGTGCAGCAGCGTGATTGGCGGAGTGCACCAAGTCCAATTTGGTGCGCCGATTGTATGGATAGGGGTCTTAGCTGAGCTGGTGGTTCATTTCTTGTGCTGGCTGGCCGCAGATATTTTCGCCAACGATTTTAGCCGGGACACCGGCTATGCTGGCGCGGGCGGGAACATCCTTAAGCACCACACTGCCGGCGCCGATTTTGGCGCATTCGCCAATGCGGATATTGCCCAGGATCTTGGCGCCCGCGCCAATCAATACACCCTGGCCCACTTTCGGGTGGCGATCGCCACCGGCTTTGCCGGTACCGCCCAGGGTGACCGATTGCATAATGGACACACCATCCTCGACCACCGCCGTTTCGCCAATCACTATGCCGGTGGCATGGTCAAACATTATGCCCTGGCCGATGCGCGCCGCCGGGTGAATATCCACCGCAAACACCGCCGAGATGCGGTTTTGTAAAAACAGCGCCAGCGAGTTGCGCCCCTGGCGCCAGAGCCAGTGGGCGATGCGATAGGACTGGAGCGCGTGAAAGCCTTTGAAATAGAGCAGTGGGGTAAGCAGTGAGCAGCAGGCAGAGTCGCGCTCGCTTACGGCGAGCAGGTCGGCATGTACCGCCTGGGCTATGGCTGGATCCTTGCGCAGGGCTTCGTCTATCACTTCGCGCAGTAGCATGGCCGGCAGCGCCGGGCTGTCCAGTTTGTTGGCCAGGTGAAAACTCAGCGCCGCTTCCAGGCTGTCGTGATTGAGGATGGTGGTATAGAGGAAGCTCGCCAGTACCGGCTCACTCTCCGCCTGTTTGCGGGTGATCTGGCAGATAGTGTCCCAAAGATTACTGGTGACCAGCACGGGGGCAGTGGCGGCTGTAGTGGGGGCGTTCATAGCGGTTCCTCGCGGTTAAGCCACCATTATGGGGCCTAAACCTCTAAATGCCAGTGACCCTTGTAAGCAGAGTCAGTTTGCGCCGGATATTGGCGCGGTAAAATTAATAAACCACCAGCGGCAATTCGTTCATCGCC
>CBIMZH010000384.1:0-3636 GCA_966248255.1 uncultured Cellvibrio sp. | reverse complement strand
TGACGTGCCAGCAGGCTTTGTGCGGTGAGCGCTGGGGCAGCGTCTTCATCATCTTCATCCTGCACAAGTGGCTTTGCACTTGCAGAAGAGGTGCTGGCGGATGTGGTTGCCAGACTCAAGTTGGGTTTTTCGATTGCGGGCATTGCAGGTGTTGGAATTACTGGTTTGGCAACTTGAGCAACAGATTCAACAGCGGTAGAGCGGGCACTTGAGCTGGCTTTGGCGCTGGATTTTTCTGCCGCTTTGGATGAGCTCGCGGCGGCCACTTCGACGGGCGCTAGCCAAGCATTAATGGCGGCGACGCGGCTGGTGCTGGGGGCTATGGCGGCAAATCGACCGCGCAAACCGGCATCTACATTACCCATTTTAAGGATTGCGTCACGATAGTCTGAGGATAAGGGAACTCGACCAATCCAGGTTGAAAGCAACATGGAGAAAAACTGATTGTCTTTAATATTGCCCAGCAATACACCGTTTACAGAAATATTTACGCCATTGCCCGGTGCGGAGCTAAATACTATGTGGTCATTACTCAGAAAGCGACTTTTAAACAAACCGTCAAATTTAACCATGTTATCTGCCTGAGCAGTCAGCAGGTCGGGCTTGTTGTTAATGGCCATGCCCTCGATCCATAAGCGGCTAAAGCGTCTGGTGGTCATGCCTTCGGGAGCAACAATTTTTAGCTCCATACGCATGCTGCCATTGCTATTTAACAGGTTGTCACTGTTATTGCTCAGGGTGTCTGAGTACAGTGCACCTATAAATACCTCTTGTCCAAGTTCCTGATGCAGGGCAATACCATTTAGCATGGGCTCAGCTTTTGCGAGCGAACACAATAACGTCAATGATAGAGCCAAGAGCCAATTAAACTTATGGATACATCTCATAGTAGGGTCACTCTCGTTATTTGGGTTTTATTTTGATTTGCGCGACCAAAAAGCAATGGATCGCATTTTAAGAAAGATACACGGGTTATAATAGCGAAAAACCCGGTTCCGGCGAACCCTGTGATCGTCAGGGTAGGGTAAACAATAACAGACTTGTCTGCCTGTTATTGCGTAATAAGAAAAACTTTACTTACGGGGCGTTAATGGAAAATAAGTCAATCAACAAGATCCCCAGGGAAACCTTGGAGCACCTACTTGCCGGTATTCCTTTTTTTAAGACCATTAAGCAGCAGGATCAAGGGCAATTTGATCTATTGTTGAGTGCTACTCGTCTTGCAAGTTATAACCCTGGCGAAATTGTGCTGCAGAAAGGTGCTGCTGATTCTTGGTTGTATTTTTTGCTAAAAGGACGCCTTGCTGTCTATGTTGACCGGCCGGAGTCGGGAGACTTGATAAATTACATTACGCCGGGTGAAGTCTTTGGCGATCTGGCCCAATTGGTGGGGTTAACACGTACCGCAACGATAATTGCTGATACAGGTATGCGTGAAACCCTGGTTCTGGCACTGGATTCAAGTATTTTTGGGCCCTTAACCTCTATTCACCCCATAAAGCTGGAAACCAAGCTCGCCTATTATAGAAATATGGCGCATAACCTGCGCTGGAAACTTGAAGTCTACCGCTCGCAGCATTTAAACCATGAGCTGGCCAACAAACACCGTCAAATCAAACTCTATCACGGCCCCAAAGACTCCACACAGGAGCTGATTTCATTGCATCAACAATCAGAATCTTTGGCGCGTTTGCTCTTGGAGTGGAACCATCAACTGGGCGCCTTGAGCACAGAATCCCTGGCCGGTTCCCAATCAGCCCTATTAAATGGCGAATAGCCTGGCTGGCTATCAAGTTACTAGTTGCATGTAGCCGGGGCGAGCAACACTGCTACACTTGCGCATAATAATCATCAAAATTGGCGCATCCAGACCATGAAGTTCGAAGAGCTAAAGCTTTCCTATGGCTTTCCACTACAGATGCAATTGTCCAATCCGCAAGGGCAGCCAGAGCGCTATGGTTGCCGGCTCATAGGCTGTTTGCCTGGCCGCGGCCTACTCGTCTCTGTGCCCAAATCGGAGGGGCGCTTAATAAAATTGCGCAGCGGTCAAAAATTGGTTTTTCGGTTTATGTTTGATAATGGTGTAGGGCTGTTTGTCGCTATGCTAGAGCAGCAAACATCGGAACCCTATCCAATTCTTCACCTGACCTACCCTGAAACGGTAAATTTTAAAGGCATTCGCTCAACTACCCGGGTTGCGGTTAATTTGAATGCGAGTGTTAATCGCGCTGGCACTACAGATGGTGCTCGTCTAGTCGGGCAGATAATTGATATGAGTGTGGCGGGCTTGCGACTGGATTCAACTGAGCTAATTGCAGAGCCAGAAGAGCAGCTTGATATACAGGTACAGTTGTCGGTCGAACACATTAGCCGTTTGGTACAACTAAAGGGCACCATTAAATCGCGAATTAATCCTGAAGAGGCTGGCGGTAAGATTAGCTATGGCGTGGCGCTAGAGAAAATGGAGGAGAACCAGTTTTTGCTACTTTATGGATTTGTAACCGGGTTGCTGGTTAATAATGAAGTGCCTGGCGAGGGCTAGGTTCTCTATCTAATCTGGATTATAAGTTGGTTGACGTTGGGAGAGACTCGCTTTAGCGCGTATCACTATGTATAAAAACAAAAAAGGCACCCTAGGGTGCCTTTTTTGTTAGGGCGCGAGCCGAAAATTAAGCAGAAGCAACTACTGGAGCGGCAGCTTTGGGCTTGCGACCACGTTTTGCAGTGGCTGCTTTAGGCGCAGCTGGCTTTTTGGCTACAGCTTTTTTAGCTGGAGCTTTCTTGGCGGCTGGGGCTTTTTTAGCGGCTGGAGCTTTCTTGGCAGCGGGAGCCTTTTTAGCGGCTGGAGCTTTCTTGGCAGCAGGAGCTTTTTTAACGGCTGGTTTTTTGGCAGAGGCTTTTTTAGCTGCAGCTACGGTTTTCTTGGCGGCTGCTTTTGCTTTAGCAGCAGCTTTTTTGGCTACCAGTTTTGCTTTGGCAGAAGCTTTCTTCTCTGCAGCTTTTTTCTTCAGTGCGTCTTTCTTGGCGGCTGCTTTAGCTTTCAGTGCCGCTTTTTTAGCGGCCAGTTTGGCTTTTACAGCAGCTTTTTTAGCGGCAACTTTAGCTTTAGCGGCAGCTTTTTTAGCGGCCAGCTTGTTTTTGATTGCAGCTTTTTTGGCAGCTGCTTTCAGGCGCTTGGCAACAGCAGCTTCAGCTTTGGCAACAGCTTTTTCGTGAGCAGAAGCTAATTTGTTGGCAGCTTTGATGGCAGCCAGGTCTTTTTTGGCAGTAGCTACAGCGGCTTTGGCTGCATCGGCAACCTTCTTGGCAGCAGCAACAGCGGTTTTAGCAGCAGCAGTTGCTTTTGCTGCGGCTGGAGTTTTCTTTTTGGCAGCAGCAGTCAACTTGCCTTGGGCAGCTTTCAGTGCAGCAGCTGCTTTAGCCGCATCTTTGGTCAGGCCGGCAACGACTTTAGCAGCATCGGCTGCTTGAGCGTCACGAGCTTTAACCAGTTGCGCTTTCAGTTGAGCTAATTGCTGTTCCAAACTTGCAACAGAGTTAACAGCGGTTTGTTTACGTGCAGCCATGGTGTGCTTCCTTTATAGTTGTCGGAAAGGTTTAGTAAATGGATTATAAAGTCCAACGTGTATAAGTTAA
>CBIMZH010000383.1:0-3639 GCA_966248255.1 uncultured Cellvibrio sp. | reverse complement strand
GCCAGAATACTGGAATCAATTTCGCTTAAATTGCGACAGCCACTTAAGGCCATGGCTACGCGCATTTCTTTGGCGAGAATTTCCAGCACTTCGCTTACGCCGCGCTGCTGGCGCGCCGCCAGAGCGTAAACCCAGGGGCGACCGATCATCACCATTTTGGCGCCCAGCGCCAAAGCGCGCACTATATCCAAGCCCGAGCGCACGCCCGAGTCCAAAATAAGTGGCAGGGATTCACCCACTGCATCGGCTATGGCGGGCAGAGCTTTGATGGAGGAGAGGGCGCCGTCCAGTTGGCGGCCGCCGTGGTTGGAAACAATTAAACCATCGCAGCCAATGCGCTGCGCCTGGCGCGCATCTTCCGCGTCAAGTATGCCTTTGATAATGAAGTTGCCATCCCACTCGGCGCGTATGCGGTCTATATCTTCCCAGGTCACGCGCGGATCAAAGTTGTTGCCCAGCCAGCTCCAGAATTCATCTATACCGGCGTTATCGCCCAGCACCGGGGCGATATTGCCCAAATTGTGTGGGCGGCCGCAAAGGCCGACATCCCAGGCCCAGTGAGGGCGGGTGAGCACCTGGCCGACGCGGCGCAGTTTGCGCTGCCAGAGGCTGCCATAGGAGAGCCCCGAGCGCATATCGCGGTAGCGGGTGGCGGGCACTGGCATATCCACCGTAAATAACAGTGTGTTGGTGCCAGCGGCCTTGGCGCGGGCGAGGATTTCACGCAAAAAGCCGCGGTCGCGAATCATATACAGCTGAAACCACACAGGGTTGTTTACTCCGGCGCGCACTTCGTCGATAGAGCAGGCGGACACTGTAGATAAACAAAAAGGCACGCCAAAGGCCTCGGCGGCGCGCGCTGCCTGGACTTCACCGCGGCGGGCATTGAGCCCGGCAATGCCTACAGGCGACAGGCCCAGAGGCAGGCTCATGGCTTGGCCAAACAGCTGGGTTTGAGTGGAAATCGCGGAGACATCGCGCAGCACTCGCTGGCGCAGGGCGATCTGTTGCAGGTCCAGGGTGTTGTTGCGCAGGGTGGTTTCACTGAAGGCGCCGCCGTCTATGTACTCGAATAAAAAGTGGGGCAGGCGTTTTTTTGCCAGACGGCGGTAATCGTCGATGTTGGCGAGGATCATCTTGTACACCAGTATGTTATAGTTAAAGTGACCCTATGTTAGCAGGTTTTATTTATAAACTATATTTTACTTATAAAGTGATAGGCGTTAGGGTTATTTAATCGTTCGCTATAACAGGGGCGATACTCCAAAACCAATAATGAATAAGAAACAAAGGCTGGACTATCTGGCCTCTGGAGCCAAAATGACCGCGTTAGATAAGAATAATTCGGGGGCCAGGCCCTGGGTGTTACCCCTGGTGCTCATCGTCAGTTTGTTTTTTCTTTGGGGGGTGGCCAACAACCTCAATGATATTTTGATTACTCAGTTTAAAAAGCTGTTTACCCTTTCAGATTTCAAATCAGGCTTAGTCCAGTCGGCGTTTTATCTCGGCTATTTTGTGCTGTCTATTCCCGCGGCTTTATGGATGAAGCGCTTTGGCTACAAGGCGGCCGTTGTCCTTGGCCTGTGCCTGTATGGCTGCGGTGCGCTGCTGTTTTATCCGGCGGCCGAGATGCGTGAATACGCGTATTTTTTGGGCGCGCTCTTTGTTATCGCCAGCGGTCTCGCTTTTTTGGAGACCTCGGCCAACCCCTTGATTGTGGTTATGGGCGATCCCGACAAAGCCGAACAGCGACTCAATTTGGCGCAATCGTTTAACCCTTTGGGGGCAATTAGCGGCATTTTTATTGGTCGTGAATTTATCCTCTCTGGCCATGAACCCAGTGCCAGTGATCTGGCAGCTATGAGCGCCGCTCAGTTGGAACAGTTTTACCAGGCTGAATCCCAGGCGGTGCAGGGGCCTTATCTGGTGCTGGCGGTAGTGGTACTCGCCTGGGCGCTGCTGGTAACCCTCACCCATTTCCCCAAAATTGCCTGTTCACCTCAAGCGGAGGCAGCTACAGGTTCCTGGGCAGACTACAAAAGTCTGCTCGGTGATCGTCAATTTATGCGCGGCGTAAATGCCCAGTTTTTTTATGTGGGCGCCCAGGTCTGTGTGTGGAGTTTCATGATTCGCTATGGTCAGGCTTCGGTGCCCGGCCTGGGCGAGAAGGTGTTGGCCAATTATTTGCTCGCCTCTTTGGTGGCATTTATGCTCGGCCGCTTTGTGGCCACCGCGCTTATGTCGCGCTTTCGCGCCAGCTGGCTGATGTGGGTTTACGGTTTAATCAATGTCGGCCTCTGTGGGTTTGCCATATTGGCGCCGGGCCTGGGGGGCTTGATTGCCCTGGCATCCACCAGCTTTTTTATGTCGCTGATGTTCCCCACCATTTTTGCGCTGAGTGTAAAAGGCCTGGGCGCGCGCACCAAGGCTGGTTCATCGCTGGTGATAATGGCCATTATTGGCGGCGCTGTGTTTACCGCGCTTATGGGCTGGGTGTCAGATATAAGCGCAATTCACTATGCGGTGGTTGTGCCGATGGTGTGTTTTTTGGTGGTTGCTCTCTATGCCCGCAGCTGCGAGCAGCGGGCGCGTGCGTCTGGCTTTGTTGAGGCCCATGCATGATCGACGCCCATCAGCATTTGTGGCAAATAGATCGCCCTGAGTGCACCTGGCCAACGCCTGAGTTGACGGCCATTTACCGCGACTTTGGCCTGGACGACTGGGAGCCGCTGGCGGCGGCCATGGGGGTTACCGGCAGTGTGCTGGTGCAATCTCAGGAGAGCGACGCGGACACAGATTTTTTGCTGCAGTTGGCCGAGCAGTCGGCGCTGGTCAAAGCGGTTGTGGGCTGGGTGGATCTGGCTTCGCCCCGGGCGCCGGCGCGGATTAAACAGCTGGCGGCGCACCCCAAACTGCGCGCTATACGGCCCATGTTGCAGGGCTTGGCCGAGGATGACTGGTTGCTTAAACCCGCGCTGGTGCCGGCTATAGAGGCTATGCAGGCCAGCGGTTTGTGTTTGGATGCGTTGGTATTCCCACGGCATTTGCCGGTTTTGGAGACTTTTGCGCGGCGCTACCCGCTGCTGCCTATGGTGATAGATCACGCCGCCAAGCCGGCCATAGCGGCGGCGGATTCGCAGCAGTTTGCCCAGTGGCAAGCCGCGCTGCAGCGATTGGCGGAGTTCCCCCAGGTATGCGTCAAGTTGTCTGGCCTGGTTACTGAGGCGGGCGCAGATCAAACGCCGGCAGACCTGGCCAGTTACAGCCAGTGGCTGCTTAGCTGTTTTGGCCCTGATCGAGTGCTCTGGGGCAGCGACTGGCCGGTACTGAAACTGGCGCCCAATAGCCAGTGGCGCAGTTATGAGTCCTGGTTGCACCTGAGCCGCCAGCTGCTGCAGGCGTTAACGCCTGAGCAGCAGGCCTGGGTGTTCGCTCAGGCGGCACAGAAGTTTTACGGGATTGATTAGTGTGCTGGTCGCCTTGTGCACCGGTGCAGTAAAACAGAACGGAAGAATCTGTAATTAACGACAAAGTGTTTGGACTAACTAATAAGAGAAGCAGGGTTATGACATCAGCAAATTCAGCACTTGGGGATAACTTGAGTGATAGCAGCATGGTTGAAGACGGCGAGCGCAAATA
>CBIMZH010000382.1:0-3645 GCA_966248255.1 uncultured Cellvibrio sp. | reverse complement strand
TCGCGTGACCCCCAGCCTCGCTGCGGCCAGTCGCAAACTTGCGGCTGAGCAGCCGGTTGATTCTGAATTCCAACGCGTATTTATGCCCAATGGCCGCCCGTTAGAAGAGGGCGAAATTCTTACCAATCGCGATCTGGCGAACACGCTCACTATGCTGGTGGCGCAAGGGCTGGACTCTGCCTATCACGGCGAGCTGGCGCAGCATATTGCGCGCGAGCTGGAGCAGCTGGGCAGCCCGCTGCGGATGACAGATTTACAGAATTATCGTGCTGCGCTAGTAAAACCTCTGACGGTAGCGACCCGCTTTGGTCGCTGTTACAACTTGCCCGCGCCGACTCAGGGTGTGGCATCGCTGCTGATTCTGGCGATCTATGACCGCTTGTATCAACAGACGTGGAGCGAGGCTGAGCGGGTGCATGGCTTGATCGAGGCGACCAAGCTGGCGTTTATGGAGCGGGACCGCGAAGTGACTGACCCGCGCCGCCTGAGCCCCCGCTGGACAAGCCTGCTGGAGGATGAACATATCGACCAGTTGGCTGCCGGGGTTGGCCAAACCGCTTTGCCCTGGCCACAAGTCGCTGAACCGGGCGATACCGTGTGGATGGGCTGCGTGGATAGCCAGGGCACTATGGTCAGCTTTATTCAAAGTATTTATTGGGAGTTTGGCTCGGGCGTGGTTGTACCAGGCACTGGCCTGGTGTGGAACAACCGCGGTGTGGGCTTCAGCCTGGATGCCAAACATCGCAATGCGCTCTGTCCTGGCTACAAACCTTTTCATACGCTCAATCCGGCGCTAGCGGTATTACATGATGGCCGCCGAATCAGCTATGGCACTATGGGCGGCGAAGGTCAGCCGCAGACTCAGGCGGCGCTCTTCAGTCGCTATGTGTACGACGGACTGACTCTCGACGAGGCTATCAGTCGCGGGCGCTGGTTACTGGGGCGCACCTGGGGCGACAACAATCACGATTTAAAAATGGAGCAGGATTTGTTTGAGCAATTAGGTTCAGCCTTGCAGGCGCGTGCGCACGCCATCAAGGTAGTCGCGCCACAGAGTGAAATTATGGGGCATGCGGGGGCGGTGGTAAGTTATGGCAAGCAGGCCATTGCCGCGAGTGATCCGCGCAGTGATGGCGCTGGACTGGTGGCGAAAGCGGAGCGCGTTATATGAGTGAGTTTATGAGCCAGTGGTTGCCGACCATGTTGGCAATGATTGCGACTGGCGCAGCGGCGGGGATTCTCGCCGGTTTGCTTGGCGTGGGCGGCGGTATAGTGATAGTGCCGGTGTTGTTTTTTGTGCTGCAAACTATGGGGATAGGCGCTGCGACAGCCATGCTGGTGGCTACTGCCACCTCGCTTCTGGTAATTGTGCCTACCAGTGTTTCGTCGCTGCGCGCCCATCACAAGCGCGGCAATGTCGATTGGCAGCTGCTCAAGCGCTGGGCACCCTTAATGGTGATCGGCGTGTTGCTCGGCAGCGCCTTTGCGCTGCGCGCAAAAGGTGAAATTACCAGCGCCATCTTTGGCGTGGTTGCACTCCTGGTGGCCGCTAATATGCTGTTTCGCGCTAAGGCGCCAGCTATCGCCCAGCAATTGCCGGGCAGATTAGGCCAGGGGGTGATGGCAACTACCGTGGGGTTTTTTTCGGTGATGATGGGCGTAGGCGGCGGCACTATAGGTGTGCCTCTACTCAATGCCTGTAATTATCCTCCCCATCGTGCAGTGGGTACTGCCTCCTGTTTTGGTTTGCTGATTTCCATTCCTGGCGCCATTACCATGCTCCTGGCAACTACGCCGGCTGATGCACCTGAGGGCATGCTTGGCATGGTGAACTTACCCGGCTTTTTGTTGATAGTACCGCTTACCGTATTGCTCGCCCCGGTAGGCGCCTGGATTGGGGCAAAGCTTGAGCCAATAATGTTGAAGCGGGTCTTCGCGGTTTTTTTATGCATCAGCGGCAGCCGCATGCTGATGCAAGTGTTTGGCTAATAAGCGGCCAACCTTTTCCATACCAGCTTGCGCACGATGCATTCGTGTTTTACCGGAGTTTTGTGATGTCAGATTTATACAGTGTTGATCCGGCGTTATTGCGCCCCTTTTCACCACCGCCACGCCTACTGATGGGGCCTGGGCCTATCACTGTTGATCCGCGCGTGCTGCGCGCTATATCAGCCCAGTTGATCGGCCAATACGACCCAGCGATGACGCGCTGTATGAATGAGACTATGGCGCTTTATCGCGGCGTATTTAAAACCTGCAATCAATGGACACTGTTAATCGACGGAACCTCGCGCGCTGGTATAGAGGCCGTTTTGATTTCACTGCTGGAGCCGGGTGACAAGGTGCTGGTGCCGGTGTTTGGCCGCTTTGGCCATCTGCTGTGTGAAATTGCCGAGCGCTGCGGCGCGCAAGTGCATCAAATCCACAAAGAATGGGGCCAGGTGTTTAGCCCCGATGAAATCGAAGATGCGATTAAAAAAGTTCAGCCGAAAATGCTGGCGATAGTGCAGGGCGACACCTCCACCACCATGCTCCAGCCGCTCGAAAATCTCGGTGAAATTTGCGCGCGTCACGATGTATTGTTTTATTCGGATGCCACCGCGTCAATCGCAGGAAACCCGTTCAATACCGATGAGTGGCAGCTGGATGCAGTATCGGTCGGCCTGCAAAAATGTCTGGGCGGCCCCTCTGGCAGCGCGCCGATTACGCTAAGCGACAAGGCGGTAAGTGCTATTCGCAAGCGCCGTCATATAGAAGCCGGTATTCGCACTGATCAGCACGTCGAAGGTAGCGGGCGTCGCATCGCCTCCAACTATTTTGACTTGGGTATGATCATGGATTACTGGGGCGAAGAGCGCCTAAACCATCATACTGAAGCTACCACCATGCTCTACGGCGCGCGCGAATGTGCACGGCTTTTGTTAGAAGAGGGCATGGACAATGCCATTGCGCGCCACCAATTGCACGGCGCGGCTATGGCGCAAGGTTTGGCGGGGATGAATTTAAAGTTGTTCGGCGATCAGGCGCACAAGATGCACAACGTGGTCGGCGTTTACATTCCCGAGGGGGTGGCAGGCGAAGCGGTGCGCAGCAGCATGCTGAATGATTTTGGCATAGAGATTGGCACCTCCTTTGGTCCGCTACACGGCAAAATCTGGCGCATAGGCACTATGGGTTATAACGCGCGTAAAGATGCCGTATTGCAAACCCTGAGCGCACTTGAAGCGGTATTGCAGCAGGCTGGTTACAAGCACAGCGCCAATGCGGGGGTGGATGCCGCGCTGAAGGTTTATGCCCAGGCGGCTGCTAAACAACCCAGCGCCAGTGTAACTAAATGATCTAATTGGCTCTAAGGGGAGGAGCAATGATTCCATCGGTAATTGCCGCGGATTTTTCCGGTGTGCCCAAATTAACTGAGCTGGCCTCGCGCGAATTTTTAGCGGGCATGCCCAAAGCAGAATTGCACATGCATCTCGACGGCGCTCTGTCGCCAGCAATGATGTTTGCCCTGGGCAAGCGCAATCAAGTAAACCTGCCCTATAACAGCGTTGAAGAGATAGAAGCTGCCTACCAATTTACCAATCTGCAAAGCTTTCTGGATTTGCTGTATCAGGGCGCATCCGTACTTAAGAGCGAGCAGGATTT
>CBIMZH010000381.1:0-3647 GCA_966248255.1 uncultured Cellvibrio sp. | reverse complement strand
TGGCCTGGTTTGAAATGCTGCAGCGCGACTACAGCCGCCTGTTGGATTGCCGCAAACGTATGAACTACCTGCCCCTGGGCGCCGCGGCCCTGGCCGGTACTACTTATCCAATTGACCGCGCCTACACCGCGCAGCTGCTCGGCTTTGACGGCCCCACCGAGAACTCGCTGGACTCGGTTAGCGATCGCGACTTCGCCATAGAATTCTGTGCCTTCGCCAGTATTCTGCTCACCCATATGTCGCGCATGAGCGAAGAGCTGGTACTCTGGACCAGCTCCCAGTTCAAGTTTATCGACCTGCCCGACCGCTTCTGCACCGGCTCCTCGATTATGCCGCAGAAGAAAAACCCCGATGTGCCCGAGCTGGTGCGCGGCAAAACCGGTCGCGTCAACGGCCATTTGATCGCCCTCTTAACCCTGATGAAGTCCCAGCCACTGGCGTACAACAAGGACAATCAGGAGGACAAAGAGCCGGTATTTGATGCGATAGATACCGTCAAAGACTGTCTGCGCGCCTTTGCCGATATGGTGCCGGCGATTCTGCCGCGCAAAGCGGAGCTGTATGAGGCGGCCAAACGCGGCTTCTCCACTGCCACCGACCTGGCCGACTACCTGGTGCGCAAAGGCGTGCCTTTCCGCGATGCCCATGAGATTGTGGGCAAGTCAGTCGCCTATGGTGTGCAGACCAACAAAGACCTGTCGGAGATGACCCTGGCCGAGCTGCAGCAGTTCTCTACCGTGATCGAAGCCAATGTGTTTGAAGTGCTTACCCTGGAAGGTTCAGTGGCAGCGCGCAACCACATAGGTGGCACTGCTCCAGCCCAGGTTAAGGCCGCCGTAGCGCGCGCCAAGGCCAGCCTGGCCAGCCGCACCTAAGCCAGTCGCAACGCAATCGGGCAATGCCTGTTGCCTGGCCCTGAAAAGCCGCATTCTCACGGGAATGCGGCTTTTTATTTGGCGTCAAAATTATCTTTTTGGTAACTGGAAATCAGCTTGTGATCAACTAAGCTTGACCAATGTCGGTTTACTTTTTAAGCGTATTGGCGTCAGTTTCCACTCGCATGGAGTTGGGTGCAACAGGGAATCCACATGGAAAAACATCCGGTCAGGTTTACACAAACACGCGAGTTGCTGGCCGAGCGCATTCAGCTGCTGGAATCGCAACTCGCCCCGCTTCGGCAGGCGCTGCAACAGGTCGATGCTGCGCAGACGCCTGCGCCTGTCGCCGCCACCAATCCCTTTCCTCAGCCAGCTAACCGCTATTCGGCGGCCAGTGTCGCGCCCCTGTTGGACGACTATTGGCAAGCGGCTGCGCTTAAGTTTCTCTGTATCAACCCCTCGCTTGAAGCGGCCTATTGGTTAATGGCGCGACTGGGCGACTCCCTCGCCTTGTCCGGCCTCAGCTTTTGGGCCTGGGATCGGGAGGCGCGCCAGGCTCAGCGTTTGAATCTGTGGCTGGCGGGCACCTCCATGGCCCTGGCGCCCGGTCTGGATGCCTGGATAAATCAGCTAAAGCCAGCGCAGATAAACAGCCTGGAGCGGGATGAACCCCTGGCCCTGGGCAGCAACCCCAAACTGCTCAGCCTGGGCCTTAATGCCAGCCTGGTGTTGCCCTGTGTGCAAAATGGTTTGCTGCTGGGTTTTTGGTGTCTGCACACCAGTGACTCGCGCCAGTGGCCTGCGGAGGACCTGCTGGCCATGGATCAACTGCTCGACTGCGTGTTTGGCATAGTGGCGCAGCAGAGCGAACTGAAATTGCTGCTCGATCGCGACAGGCGCTACCAGTACGCCATGGAGGCGACCAACGATGGCCTTTGGGACTGGAATCTGGGCAGCGACAAAATTTATTTCAGCCGCAGCTATCTGCGCATGCTGGGTTACGACTACGACGACCTGCCGGGCAAGTTGCACACCCTCAAAACCTACTTTATCCACCCCGATGACGCCGACAATTTATTGCAGGAGATAGACGTTGCCGTGGCCAATCGCCGCGAAGCCCTAAGCCTGCAATACCGCATGCTGCACCGCGATGGCCACGCGTTGTGGGTGTACACCAAGGCGCGTTTTTTTGAGTGGAATGCCCAGGGCTTTGCCACTCGTCTGGTGGCGATTAATACCGATATCACCCAGTTTATCGATACTCAGGAAGAGCTGATCCACGCCAAAACCCAGGCGGATATGGCGAGCAAAACCAAAAGTGAATTTCTCGCCCGCATCAGCCACGAAATTCGCACGCCCATGAACGCCATTATTGGTGTCGGCTATTTAATGCAGGACACCTCGCTGGATGAGCAGCAGCAGAGTTACCTGACCAGTATTAACTCGGCGGCCGACTCGCTACTGCAAATTATTAATCAGCTGTTGGACTTCTCCAAAATTGAAACCGGCCGAGTCATACTCGAACACGCCCACTTTGATTTGGAGCAGGTGTTTGAAAAAATTTCGCGGCTGTTTGAAATCAGTGCGCTGCACCGCAATGTGCGTATTAGCTACGACCTGGATGCCAGCGTGCCGCGCTTTTTGCGCGGCGATGCCTCGCGCCTGAGCCAAATTCTCAACCATTTGTTGAGCAACGCCTTTCAGTATTCAGGCACAGATCAGGTGCTGGTGCAGGTTGCACGCAAGGCGCAGTTGCCCGGCCAGCTGGTGCTGGAGTTTCGCGTGCAGGACAAGGGCCTGGGCATGACCGCCGAGAAACTTGCCTATGTGCGCGAGAGCCTGGCCAAACAAAATCTGCAGGAGAGCGGGGTAAATACCTCGGGCCTGGGCATTTGCAATCACCTGGTGCACCTGATGCACGGGCATATGTCAATTGATGCCGCGCCAGATGCCGGTTGCACCGTCAGTTTTAGCGCGAGCTTTGAACCCAGCCGCCTGGGTGAAAAAAATTTAATCAACCAACCGCGCGACCTGGGCAATATCCGCGTGCTGATTGTCGATGACAACAATATCGCCCGCACCATTATTGCCAGTACCGCGCGCAGCCTGAGCCTGCAGGTGGACGAAGCGGATCAGCCTTTGGCGGCCATGGATAAAATTCGCCAGGCGGACAACCTGGGCAAACCCTATCACCTGGTGCTGCTGGATTACCGCATGCCGGGCATCAATGGTTTGCAGTTGACCGGTATGATCAAAAAGGACCGCAGCCTGAGCGGCAAACCCCTGGTGTTTTTGATTTCCGCCTATCACCGCGATGAAATTTCCAGCACTGATCCCAATGCCATTCTGGTGGATGAATTTTTAAGTAAACCGGTCAGTGAGTCGCGCCTGTTTGAAGCGGTACGTCAGGTGATAAATCGCGAGCATCTGCTGCAAAAAATCAGCCCGGTTCTGCCCCTTGGCGGCGAGCAGCTGGAGGTGCTTAAGGGTGCGCGGGTGCTGGTGGCAGAGGACAATCTGGTCAATCAGCAAGTTATTTGCGGCATACTTAAAAAACGTCAGGTGATCGCTCAGGTCGCCAACAACGGCCGCGAAGCGCTGCAGGCTATGCACGATGCCAGCCAGCCCTTTGATGCCATACTGATGGATTTGGAAATGCCGGAAATGGACGGCATAGACGCGACTCGGGCAATTCGGGCCCTGGATGCCGGCCAGCTGATTCCTATCATTGCGGTGACTGCCCAGGCAATGCGCGGCGATCGCGAGCGC
>CBIMZH010000380.1:0-3647 GCA_966248255.1 uncultured Cellvibrio sp. | reverse complement strand
TTGGCAATCATGATGCAACCCGAAGTGTCACGATCCAGACGATGCACCAATTCCAAGTAACGAGCCTCAGGGCGCAACTGACGCAGAGCCTCGATTAACCCCAGGCTCACACCGCTACCGCCGTGAACTGCCACACCTGGCGGCTTATTCACCACCAGCATGCCGTCATCTTCAAACAGAATGGAGCGATTAAGCAGATTGGCCAGCTGATTGCTGAGTTTGACTGGTTCTTCTTCAGATCTTTCCGCTACGCGAACCGGTGGAATTCGCACCAAATCACCAGCACAGAGCTTGTAATCCGGCTTGGTTCGCCCTTTGTTAACGCGCACCTCCCCCTTGCGAATCAGGTTGTAAATGCGGGATTTAGGCACGCCTTTGAGTTGCGCCATAAGAAAATTATCCAGCCGCTGCCCCGCCAAATCTGGATCTATAGTGACCAGTTTGACTTGGGTTGCGCCAGGATGGAGCGGTTTGGGATTTGCCGGAGCCGGAGGGTGTTTACTCATGCGCGCATCATACCGCAAAGCCATCGGACTGATAATAAGCCCTTAATGGATAAGGGATATTTAATTGCTGTTGGCAATCTTTACTGCTATATTCAGGCGGCCGAATCAGGCTGGTTTCCGGATATCGCAAACAATCAGGCGAATCGCAAGGAAATACCGCTGACGGCAGAAACCTGCGGCCATAGCGCCCCACTTCGCATTGCGAAGGCGACCATGGTGTGGGCTTCTTGGAAACTGACGAAAGGCGCCTGCCCCAAACTGGGGGGGCACCGCAACAATCGCGCTGAATCAGGTAACCCTTTTTTGTTAACAGCGTTTTTGTTTTGTAGAACTCAAGAAATCTATTTGTGATGTATGAGGGCCATGAGCCCGAGACATTAAAGAAAGGGCAGTTGCGAGCAGGTAACCTATAGATAAACCCTGCTTAAGCATGACACCTATCCCCGAGGGACAGCGAAGCGCACCCCAGAGCGATAGACGGACAACTAACGCGATTGCCCGCAACCAAAGATTTAATGAAGCCCACGGGTTTCACTAAAAGGCCAAGCATCGAGGCAGACGGACACCCCCTTTGCACCCTTGCAGCCCGCCCCCAGCAATTTGCTAGGGCACTTGGTAAAAGACAAACAAATAGACGGACAGCTACGGCTGATTCCGGTTTAAGAGCCAAAATGGGATTCCCCCTGTTAGCCAATGGCACTGCGCCCAGGCTTTCCGACAGAAGACCCACCAACCGCTGGAGCGAGCACAGCAGCGCGCCAGTCCACAAGGTTGCACAAAACAGGCTGTGTTAACACTAATTGGCCCTGTATCAGCGTTAAACCCTAACCTGATATGCAATTAGGTAACACATGAAAAGAATGTTAATTAATGCGACTCAACCGGAAGAGTTGCGCGTTGCCCTGGTCGATGGCCAGTGGCTCTATGATCTGGATATCGAAAATCGCGCCCGCGAACAAAAGAAATCCAACATCTACAAAGGCAAAATCACCCGCGTAGAGCCCAGCCTCGAAGCTGCGTTCGTTGAATACGAAAATGGCAGCCGTCACGGCTTCCTGCCCCTTAAAGAAATCTCCCGCGAGTATTTCAGCAAATCCACCAACGAGCACGATGGCCGCCTCAAGATCAAAGATGTGATCAAAGAAGGCACCGAAGTTATTGTGCAAATCGATAAGGAAGAGCGCGGCAACAAAGGCGCCGCCCTCACCACCTTTATCAGCCTTGCTGGCCGCTACCTGGTGCTTATGCCCAACAACCCACGCGCCGGCGGCATTTCCCGCCGCATCGAGGGTGAAGACCGCGCCGAGCTGAAAGATGCCCTGGGCGAAATCGAAGTGCCCGATGGCATGGGCGTAATTATCCGCACCGCCGGTGTAGGCCGCAGCGCCGAAGAACTGCAGTGGGACCTCAACTACCTGCTGCAACTCTGGGAATCCATTGCTGGCGCCTCCAAGCGCTCCCCTGCCCCCAGCTTCCTGTTCCAGGAAAGTAACGTGATTATCCGCGCCATCCGCGACTACCTGCGCGCCGATGTGGGCGAAGTTATTGTGGATAACAAAGAAGCCTATGACCTGGCTACCGGCTTTATCCAACAGGTAATGCCCAACTACCGCAGCAAGGTAAAGCTATACCAGGACGACATTCCGCTGTTTAACCGCTATCAGATCGAATCCCAGATAGAGACAGCCTTCCAGCGCGAAGTTAAATTGCCCTCGGGCGGCGCCATAGTTATTGACGCCACCGAAGCACTGGTTGCCATCGACATCAACTCCTCACGCGCCACCAAAGGCGGCGACATTGAAGAGACTGCACTGCAAACCAACCTGGAAGCAGCCGACGAAATCGCTCGCCAATTGCGCCTGCGCGACATGGGCGGCCTGATTGTGATCGACTTTATCGACATGCAACCCGTGCGCAACCAGCGCGAAGTGGAAAACCGCGTGCGCGACGCCCTGATGATGGACCGCGCCCGGGTACAAATCGGCCGCATCTCCCGCTTTGGCCTGTTGGAAATGTCGCGTCAGCGTCTGCGCCCATCACTGGGTGAAACCCACTCCAAAATCTGCCCACGCTGTGACGGCGTAGGCACCATTCGCAGCACCCGCTCGCTGGCATTGTCCATCCTGCGCCTGGTGGAAGATGAAGCCCAGAAAGATCGCAGCGCTGAAATCCGCGCCATCTGCCCGGTTTCCGTTGCCACCTACTTGCTCAACGAAAAACGCAAAACCATTTCCAGTATTGAAGCGCGCAACAACACCCGCGTGGTGATTGTACCTAGCGCCGAGCTAATGACTCCGCACTTTGAAGTTCAGCGCCTGCGCGACGACGACGAAGGCACCCTGGAAACCAGTTACAAAATTGTTGCCCACGCTGATGAGACCAAAGAAGAAGAGTCCGAAAGCGCCGCAATTAAAGTTGGCCACCTGCCCAAACCACTGGTACAAGCAGTTGCCCCTAGTCAGCCAGCACCAGAGCCAGCCAAAAAGCCAGGCCTGCTTGCACGCCTGATGAAAGGCATTACCGACCTCTTCAACAGCGAAGAGTCGGACAAAAAGAAAACGCACAAGCGCGAACACAAACGCGATAACCGCCGCGGCTCCAGCCGCAATCGCCGCGATGGTCGCCGTCGTGATCGCGAGCGCAAAGAAGATCGCGATGTCGTTGACAACATAGATCGCCGCGCGGGTGAAGCCAAACCAGAGCGCGAAGAACAGCGCAACAATCAAGACTCACGCAATCAAGACTCACGCAACCAGGAGTCGCGCGGTCAGGAACAGCGCAATAATCGCCGCGACAATCGCGAAGGCCGTGAAAATCGCGAAGGTCGCGAATCAAGAGATAACCGTGAAGGCCGCGAACAGCGCGATAACCGCGAGAACCGTGATCAACGCGAAGCTCGCGACAATCGTGACAGCCGCGACAATCGCGACAATCGCGACTCAGGAAATGAAGAGCGTCAATCTCGTCGCAATCGCCCCAGCCGCGAAGAGCGCGAAGCTGCCCGCCAAGCTAATCAGGCCACCCAGGTAAGCGAAGAGCAACAAAACGACACCATCAATGAAGTTGCTGAACAGGATGGTGACGATCAGCGCCCCTCGCGTCGCCCTGCGGGTCGTCGCTCACGCGGACAACAGCGTCGTC
>CBIMZH010000379.1:0-3665 GCA_966248255.1 uncultured Cellvibrio sp. | reverse complement strand
TTGATTGAAGCGGAAACCGCCGCCCTGGCCGCCGAGCATATAAGCCAAGCCCAGCTGGATGAGCTGGCCCAGGCGCTGGCGGAGATGGAGCAGAGCGCGGCCAGCCAAGGCGCGGAAGAACTGATGGAGCAGGCCGATCGCCGTTTTCACTGCATTATTGCCGAGGCCTCCGAGAACTCGGCGCTGGCCTCCAGCGTCAGCTGGCTCTGGGCGCTGCGCAACCGCTCGGAGCTGAGCCAGCTATTTCACCGCCGGGTGCGCGAGGAGGGCATTCACCCCTCGCTGGACGAGCACAGGCGCATCTACGCCGCCATAGCCGCGCGCGACGCTCAAGCGGCGCGCCAGGCCATGCAAACCCATCTAGGCAACGCCCTGGCGGCGGATCTGGCCCTGCTCAGCCGCCAAGACGGCTGATTTCTTGTCTGCCTTTCCCCTTCAGCCAGTCACCTGCCCAATATTTAAGCTAGGTAAAGTCGATTGACCCTGGGTGATTAACTTTTTAAATTGGCCTGACCACTTTACCAATATAATAATGTGCGTCGGTTCAAGCACAGCGTTAAAGCGCAGTGCCTGGCCGCCAGAGACAAGAGACTAAACCCATGAACGACAAGCTTCGCCTAAACCCGGTTCGCTTTGGCCTGCTAGCCCTGGCGCTAACCTTGAGTCTTGCCTTTAGCCTGGCGGCGCGCGCTGCCCACTATCCGGATTTAACCCTGCACCCCAGCCAGTCGCTGGATGGCGACTGGCAGACGATTGTCGACCCCTATGAACTGGGTTATTACGACTACCGCTGGCAGGCCCGCGACCAGGCGCAGCAACCCTCGCGCGATGCGTTTTTTATGGATGCCAAACAGGCCAATCCCCAGGAATTGCTGGAGTACGATTTTGATAAATCCCCCAGCCTGAAAGTCCCAGGCGACTGGAATACGCAAAAAGCTGAACTCTATTACTACGAGGGCAGCCTCTGGTATCGCAAGGTATTTGAGCGGGCGGCACTGAAAAAATCTGAGCGGGCGTTTGTGAGCTTTGGTGCGGCCAATTACCGCGCCGATGTCTACCTCAACGGCAAAAAGCTGGGCAGCCATATTGGCGGATTTACCCCTTTCTCCTTTGATGCAACCGAGCAGCTGTTGCCTGGGCGCAATTCGCTGGTGGTGCGGGTGGACAACAAGCGCGCGCGCGATGCCGTGCCCACGCTTAATACCGACTGGTGGAACTACGGCGGTATCACCCGCAGTGTGCAACTGGTCACTGTGCCCCAGGTATTTATTCAGCAGCATTTTTTGCATTTGCAATCGGTGAGCAGCGGCATCATCAGCGGTGAAGTGCAGTTGAGCAAAGCCGCTGCCGGCCAGACGGTGCAAGTGAGTATTCCCGAATTAAAACTGCGCCAAAAAGTAAAAACCAATGCTCAGGGCTTGGCGCACATCAGTTTTAAAACCACAGCCTTGCAGCTGTGGACGCCGGAGCAGCCCAAACGCTATCAAATCAACATAAGTGCTGGCAGCGACCAGCTCAGCGAGCAGATGGGCTTTCGCACTATAGCCACCCGCGGCAAACAAATTTTGTTAAACGATCAGCCGATTTTCTTGCGCGGTATCAGCGTGCATGAAGAGCTGGCGCTCAAGGGCGGCGGTCGCGCGACCGACGAACAAGCGGATCGCCAATTGCTGACATGGGCGAAAGAGTTAAATGCAAATTTTGTGCGCCTGGCGCACTATCCGCACAACGAAGCCATGGTTCGCCTGGCGGAGGAGATGGGCATTTTGGTGTGGTCGGAAATCCCCGTGTACTGGACTATCGATTGGACCAACCCGGCGACTTATGCCAATGCCGAAGCTCAATTGAGCGATATGATCCAGCGCGATCGCAATCGCGCCAATGTGATTATCTGGTCGCTGGCCAACGAAACGCCGGTGACGCCAGAGCGCACGCAATTTTTAGCGCAGCTCGCCCATAAAGCGCGGGAGTTGGATAGCTCGCGATTACTCAGTGCCGCCATGGAGCGCCACTGGGATGCGAAAAATTCCAGCCTATCGGTGGTGGAAGATCCGCTGGCAGACATAGTCGACCTGGTCAGCTTTAACCAATACATCGGCTGGTACGACGGCCTGCCCGACAAGCTGGCGCAGGTCAGCTGGAAAATCCCCTACAACAAACCGGTATTTGTCAGCGAATTTGGCGCTGGCGCCAAGCAGGGTTTACACGGCGCTGCCGATACCCGCTGGACCGAGGAATTCCAGGCGGACCTCTATCGCAAAACACTGTCGATGCTCGACAACATTGACGGGCTCAGCGGCTTCTCGCCCTGGATTCTGGTGGACTTCCGTTCACCGCGCCGGGTGCTGCCGCAAATTCAGGATGGCTTTAACCGCAAAGGCTTAATTTCCGACGCGGGACAAAAGAAACAGGCGTTTTATGTGCTGCGCGACTATTACGTGCAAAAAGCTAAGGCGCAAACGCAAACTCAGGCTCAAACGAGCCAGTAAATTTTTTCGGAGTAAATCATGCAAGAAACCTGGCGCTGGTTCGGCCCTAACGACAACATCAGCCTGCAAAAAATTCGTCAGGCGGGCGCGACGGGTATAGTCACTTCGCTGCACGAAATTGCCACCGGCGAAGTCTGGCCGCTGGATATTATTTTGCAGCGCAAAGCCGAGATCGAAGCCCATGGCATGAACTGGTCGGTGGTGGAAAGTGTGCCGCTGCACAATGATTTAAAAACCCGCAGCGGCGATTACCTGCGCCACCTGGAAAATTACAAGCAGAGCCTGCGCAACCTGGGCCAGGCCGGTGTGGATACCGTCTGCTACAACTTTATGCCGGTGGTGGACTGGACCCGTACCAGCCTGAGCTACACATTGCCCAATCAAGCGCAAGCGCTGCGTTTTGAAATGACCGATTTTATCGCTTACGACGTGTTTATGCTCGAGCGTGAAAACGCGCGCAGAGATTATTCCGCCGAGCAACTGGCGGTGGCAGAACAGCGCTTTTTTGAAATGAGCGATAGCCAGCGTGAACAGTTGGAGCAAAATATTATCGCTGGCCTGCCCGGTGGTGAGGGTAGCTATTCGCGCGAAAGCATTCGTGCAGCTATCGCCGAATTTATCGCTCTGGGCAACGAAGGCTATCGCCAAAACCTGTTTGCTTTTTTGCGCGATGTAATACCCGTGGCCGAAGAGGCGGGCATTAAAATGTGTATCCACCCGGACGACCCGCCATTCTCCCTGTTTGGTTTGCCCCGTGTGGTTTCCACCGCAGACGATGCGCGCGCGCTGTTGGAAGCTGTGCCCAGCCCCAGCAATGGCCTAACCATGTGCGCTGGCTCCTACGGTGCGCGCGGCGACAATGACTTAGTGGCTATGGTAAAAGCCTTCGGTCCGGCGATTTTCTTTGTCCATTTACGCAATGTAAAACGCGAAGCGGACGGCTCTTTTTATGAATCGGATCACCTTAACGGCGACAACGATATGATCGGCCTGATCAACGCCTTGCTCGATGAAGAGCAGCGCCGCGGCACCCGCCACTGCATCCCCATGCGCCCCGACCACGGCCATACCCTCGCCGATGAAATTGATCAGCCAGATGTTAAGCCGGGTTACTCCTACGCTGGGCGGATGAAGTCGCTCGCCGAACTGCGCGGGGTGATGCATGTGCTGGAGACT
>CBIMZH010000378.1:0-3679 GCA_966248255.1 uncultured Cellvibrio sp. | reverse complement strand
CACCAAACCCAAGGATCTGCTCAATAACTTTTTGAAAAAGAAGCTGAGTGGCGACCAAGCCAGTTCTTCCGGTAACGCCAGCTCTTCCTCGGCGGCTGCACAATAGCTTGAACCCCCTCCTGGCCTCCCCCTTGGAAAGGGGGAGAAACCACAACAGAGATCATCGCCAAAACGCAATTGCCTTTAGTTCCCTCCCCTTATGACGGGGCGGGCTAGGGTGGGGTTAATTGTTCGGCGGCCTAAGCAAAAAAAGCGCTAAGTTGGATGTTTGAGTCTTGGCCCCCGTATAATGCCGCGCGCATTGTCTGAGGGGCCAGCTGGCTTATGAGTTCATCTTTTTCCGCCCGGGTGCTCACCTGGTTTGATAAACACGGGCGCAAGCATTTGCCCTGGCAGCAGGGCATTACCCCCTACCGGGTGTGGCTGTCGGAAATCATGCTGCAGCAAACCCAGGTGACCACGGTTATTCCCTATTTCGAAAAATTCACCGCGCGCTTTCCCGATGTGCAAGCCCTGGCGGCCGCGCCGATTGACGAAGTGCTGCACCTCTGGACCGGCCTTGGCTACTACGCCCGCGCGCGCAACCTGCACAAGTGCGCGCAAAAAGTCGTCAGCGACCATGGCGGCGACTTCCCCGCCAGCGTCGAGCAGCTGGCCGACTTGCCCGGCATAGGCCGCTCCACTGCCGGCGCTATTGCCAGCATCGCCTTTCAAACCCGCGCCGCCATTTTGGATGGCAACGTTAAACGGGTGTTGGCCCGCTACCACGCGGTTGCCGGCTGGCCGGGCGAAGCCCAGGTGGTCAACCGGTTGTGGGACATTGCCGAAGCCGCCACCCCGGGTGCGCGCAGCAAACCCCAGGCCTTTGCTAACTACACCCAGGCGATGATGGATCTGGGTGCGACTCTGTGCACCCGCAGCAAGCCAGCCTGCGAGCGCTGCCCCTTGGGCGATGGCTGCGTCGCTCGCGCCCAGGGCAGGGCCGCCGATTACCCAGGCAAAAAGCCAAAAAAAGCCCTGCCGGAAAAAACGGTACAGCTACTGATGCTGCGCAACCCTGCCGGAGAGGTGCTGCTGCAGCAGCGCCCGGCCCAGGGCATCTGGGGCGGCCTCTGGAGCTTCCCGGAGCTGGCCTTGGAGCAGGACGCCGAGGCCTTCGCCGAAACTCTCGGCCAGGTGGCAGCGGTGGAATCCTGGGACAGCTACCGTCATACTTTCAGTCACTATCATTTGGATATCACCCCGGTGCTGGTGCAGATGAATCGCCTCAGCGCTAAGGTGGGCGAGGCCAATCAGCTCTGGTTTGACCCACTGGCGCCGCAAAACCTGGGGCTGGCGGCACCGGTCAAAAAACTGCTGGAAAAAATCGCCGCCCTGGACCCGCGCCAGGCGCCGGCTAAAACTAAACGCAAAGCAAACAAAAAAGATTTTTGAGGTATTAGATGGCTCGCATGGTGTTTTGTCGCAAATACAAACAGGAACTGGAAGGGCTGGATGTGCCACCCTACCCAGGTGCCAAAGGTCAGGATCTCTACGCCAATGTCTCCAAAAAAGCCTGGCAGGAGTGGATGGCGCACCAGACTATGCTGATCAACGAAAAGCGTTTAAACGTGATGGATATGGGCACCAAGGTCTACCTTACCGAGCAGATGGAAAAATTCCTCTCCGGCGATAACTACGACCAGGCCGATGGCTATGTGCCGCCCGCTAACTCCTAACCTGTAAGCGCGCAATTTTGCTGAGTTAAATGCGCAGGAGGTGACTATGCCCAGCCCCGACTGTCCCGGATTACTGCACAGGGGCGCGGCAAAAATCACGCCCTGGGGTACGGCTTCCGAGCTGCCGAATGACAAACAAATTCACCAGCTGCGCCTGGCCATTAAAAGCCTGCGCGCAGGCCTTGCGCTTATGCGCCCCTGGTTGCAGCAGCAACCGCTTAAACAAGCTTTGCAACAACTCAGTCGCTATCTGGCGCCCAGTCGCGATCAGTATGTCGCTCTGGGCTGGCTGGATTTTTTTATTGCCGGTCAGGCAAGTGAGGGCAGGTTGCACAGTCTGCTCAGGCTGCGCGAATGTCTTGATCAACCGCTACAACAATTCCCCTTAAATATCCGCGAACTGCAAGCACTGGCGCAGGCCGTCATGCACTCGCTAAAAACTCTGCCCCATTACCATCCCAAATTGGGCAATTGGCAGCAGCAATTGCAGGCCAGCGCCGCGCAATTGTGTGCTCAGGCACCGCAACTCTATAACCGCTATGAGCAAACCCAGGATTGCACAGCGCTACACCGCTGGCGCAAACTGGGCAAACGGGTTTATTACCAACAAAAGCTGCTGCAAGCCTGTGGGCTTGAGCCGGTTTTAGCGCAAGCCAAATTAAAAAAATTAGGCAAGCTGTTGGGCGAAGTTCAGGATCTCTGTCAGCTAAGCCATCTGCTGGACTTGCACGCGGAGCAATTGCGCAGCCAGGTGAGCAAGCAGGATTTTTTTGCCAGCCAGCAATTTTTATTGTGGCAGCGCGAGGCGCGCCTGGCCGAGGCGGCGGCAGTGCAAGAAGGGCTGGCGATTTAATCTTGAACAAAGCTTGAGTGCTTTTTGTCCAAAATCCAGAGGGCACGAAATCTTTTCGTGAAAAACCTCAGTCATAGCTAAAAATAAATTTCCCTCTGGCAAATACTTTGCTTTATTAAGATTGAGGAAGGATTTTTTGTGCCAGCTTTTTTGCGCTGGCGCCGGGATAAATAGCGGGAGGCAGGTGCCTTGCAATTGATGGTAAATGATCGCTGGTTCCGCGTGGATCAGCTGCCAGCCGAGACAACACTCCTGGCATTTTTACGCCAACAGGCTTTTTACGGCACCAAAGAGGGCTGTGCCTCGGGCGACTGCAGCGCTTGCAGTGTCATTATTGGTCGCGAAACTCAAACGGGAATGGATTATCAGGCGGTAAACGCCTGCCTCTGCCCGCTGGGCAGTTTGGATAAAGCCCGCGTCATTACCGTTGAAGGCCTGGCTCGCGCCTGCGAACTGGAACTGCATCCGGTGCAGCAGGCCATGCTTGACTGCCACGCCAGCCAGTGCGGTTTTTGCACGCCGGGTTTTGTTATGGCGCTGGCTGCATTACACAATGCGCAGCAGGGCAAAACTATCAGCCGCGAGCAATTAATCGAGGCTATCTCCGGCAACCTCTGCCGCTGTACCGGATATAAACCCATAGTCGATGCCGGCCTGCAGTCGCTCACGCAACCAGCGCAAATTGCCAAAGCTGTGCAGGCCTGGGAGCCGGATGCGCCAGCCGTGAGCAGTCAGCATGGGCACAGTGAAAAACTCCACCAAAACCCTGGGCACTATTGGCAGCCCGCCAGTGAAACTGAATTGCAAAGCCTGATGCGCGAATATCCCCAGGCACAACTGATTGCCGGTGGCACCGACCTGATGCTGCTCGCCACTCAAGCCTATCAGCCTCTAGCGCAATTAATTGATCTCAATGCTATTGCCAGCTTGCAGCAATGCACAGCAGATACACACTATTTAACCCTGGGTTCCGCCTGCACTTACAGCGATTTGCAACAGCAATTGCAATCACTTGCGCCGGAATTTGTGCTGCTGCTTAAACGCCTGGGCTCGCGCCAGATTCGCAATCGCGGCTTCGCAGTCCGAGTCCGACAGGTATTGCAGCACC
>CBIMZH010000377.1:0-3703 GCA_966248255.1 uncultured Cellvibrio sp. | reverse complement strand
GGCGGGTTGCTCCAGTTGGTTTCGGGGCCGGTGGGCACTACATCGGTATGACCGGCAAAGGCCAGGATCGGCCCAGCATCACCCTCTGCACCCGTGCGCACTGCCCAAAAATTATCCACTTCGCCAAAGCGCAAACGCTCGGTTTTAAAGCCAATGGCCTCCAGACGGCTAATCATCATCTCCTGACAGCCATCGTCCTCGGGGGTAACCGAGCGGCAGCGAATCAGGTCGCAGGCGAGTTGCAATGTGGGGGTCAGGTCTTGCGCGGGCGAAGCAGTCATTCGGGTAGTCCAGCCGTAAAAAAAGGGAAAGAGCAATCAGGGGATTGATAGATGGCGGGATTCTACAGGTTTGGCGCCCCAGTCTCTAGCAGGTTGGATTCTGAACAGAGCCAGGCGTCTGACCAGGGCCGGGCGTCTGGCCAGGGCACAGCCCCAGCCAGATGCCTGGCGAGAAGACACTGACACAAAACACTGGCGCAAAAACCTAGTTAATCGGAATGCGCTTGGTTTCTGTTTCACTCACCGCTTTGCGCGGAATTTGAATATCCAGCAGGCCATTTTTCATTTGGGCACTTATCTCTTTTTGATCGCAGTCATCCGGCAGTGACAACAGCCGCTGAAAGCTGCCGTAGCTGCGCTCCATGCGGTAAAAGTGTTTGTCCTTGTTTTCGCTCTCCTCCTTCTTCTCGCCGCGAATACTCAGCACACCTTTATTTACTTCCAGGCTCACGTCCTTCTCGGTAAGGCCAGGGGCTTCCAGGGTGATGTGATAGTTTTTGTCGTCACTGGCGATATTTAATTTTGCCTCAAAACCGCTGCGGGCAAAGACGTTGTCGTCAAACAACTTGCCGCTCAGGCTGGGTAGGCCAAAGCCACTAAAGGCATCATTAAATAGACGATCAATTTCCTGGTGCAGGCGCAGCATGGGGAACTGATCACCGCGCGTGACGCCTGGTGCCTGGCCGTTAGCGTCTGAGCGTCTAACGGGAACAGTTGCGGTGGTTTTGGGTTGCTCGTGGCTAAACCAATTCCAAGGATTCAATTGTTGCATATTCATAACCGCCTCCTTATCGATGTCTGTCGATAAAAATAATTACAGTTAAATAAAAACACGCACTTCACCAGCGTCGCCCAATTGCCAATGCGCTACGCCTTTCTTAAAAAATTAAGCCTCTTTTTATTGGTGAGTATTGTGCTGAATCAAATATCTGCAGATTTAATGGCGATAGCGCTGGCTAGAATTTTATCTAGGGATGGGAGCAAATTATTCAAGTAAATATCGGCGGAATAAATGTGTATAAAACTGGAATGGAGTTGCAAAAGCCGGTAATAAATTCAGGGATAGTGTCAATTAATAAGAAGGCCATCTCCTACTAAGGTTAGTCTAAAAGGCTTAACAAATAGACTGGATAGAATGGCTTAAGCTGAAATCTGTTAGTAACTGCTGTTTTACCGCAACTCGTCAGAACAATTTGAAGCAAAAATATTTTCTTTTGGTGTCTGTGGTAGTAAGTGTCACCAAGCATGCATCTTGAGCAATCTGTTGCCAAATACGCCTCTTGTTAGGTGCTGAGTATTAAATAGGCGGTTACGCCAAGCTCAGCTACGGCTGGGCTTTTGTAGCGTTAATAACCTGACCTGCACAGAGTTATACACAGCTTTTGTGGAAAATACTGGGTTAACTCCGCTTTTAATTGCATTGCATTCTAAGTAGCCAATTTGCCTGTGCTCAAGCCTGGTCTCGGCTAAGTAACAAGCTGGTCTGAACTTGCCTCAGTGTTTCTGAAATTTATCGCGCTTATGCCCTTGTAGCTAGGTAATAAAGGCTAGTGAGATAACGTAAAGCCAAACTGCATGTAATGAGTTGCCAGGTTTTATATTTCATTAAGATTTATTTCTAAGCCATTTGCTGACTGGGCAGTGGCTATATCGGCCGCCTGCTTTAGCGCGGTTAGATTTTTAAATTGCTAGACTTGTTCGGTTGTTAGTAAGGACGGAGTGTCTATGAGGCTCCATTATTTTCGCAAACCACAAGTATGTTGGTAGGAGAAAACAATCATGACCCCTGTAAAAAAATACTGTACCAGATTTGGATTTTTAGCTCTGTGCTGGCTGTGCACTCCATCTAGTGCCTTTGCCGAACCTGTATTTATGGAGTTGCATTGTTTCAAAGCAAGCTCGGCGTTTTATGAGGACCTTGAGCGAGATACCTGGAAACCTATTCATCAAAAAATGGTGAGTTCTGGCAACAAGCTTTGGTGGGGAGTGTTCGCAGTAGTCTATGGCGATAAAAGTCAATGTGATTATTATTCTCTGGATGTATACAGCGATAAGCAGTTTAAGTCCGAGCCAGCCTATTTTGATGTGATTCAATCACTGTATCCCGATAATGGTTTTGCGGCGGTATGGGAAAAGACTTTCAAGAGTCGCAGCGAGGTGGCTACTAGCCTGTGGATGCTGGAGGATGAAACCAAAATTGTCGATTTTCAATGGGCCAAAATTAATTGGATGAAGGTGCCAGCTAAAAAAACCGATGCATACCTTGGCCTGGAAAAAAACCAATTTAAACCTGTCTACCAAAAACTGGTGGAAGACCAGCAGTTGGGTGGCTGGCAATTATTTGCGCTGCTGGCACCCGAGGGTAGCCAGATTGAATACAACTATATGACCCTGGATCTGTGGAAGAACGCTGGTCCTCCGGACTATGCGCAAGCCTTTGCTCTAGTGCATCCCAAGGGCAAAATTGAAACTGCGTTTAAAAATGTTATGGCCAGTCGCGACCTGGTTACCAGCCAGGTACTCAGGTTGGTAGTTTCCACCAGCCCCGGCGCACCCTAGCGAAATTTATCCTTTCCGCTCATTGCCTGGCCTGGATTTCCAATAGCAATTCAGGCTGGCAAATTCAGCAGCTGGTTAAAGTGTCTGCAGCTTGCCGTCAGCTTTTTAACCTGGAGTCCGCTTGAAACCCTGGGTGCCTGAGTGTTTTTTATCCCGTTATTTTTATTGCACAGCAAATAGCCAGTTTTCTGCAGCCCGCGGTTTTGGGCCTTCAGCGGCTGTTACCAAGGCGTCATACACAAAGTTATTCACAGCTTCTGTGGAAAATATTGGTGTTGGCCAATTGATCAGCGTTTATCTGGCCGAAGGGGGTGTTGCTTTGGTTAGGAAAATTACTAATAAAAAAGCCCTGCACTTGGCCGGGCTTTTTTGTGCAATTACTGCTGAATTAATTAGCGGTAGTTTCTATTGCTGACAAGCTGAGCCGGTGACACTGGGGATCTCCGCCTGACTGCCTGCGGCTTTTGTGCCCTGGAAACCAAACTCTACCGTTTGCCCTGGCTGAATATTGCCATTCCAACTCAGGTTGCTAGCCGAGTAGGGGTTGCTGCCGGAGAGGTTGGCATTCCACAGGCTGGTGACGCGATTGTTGCCCGCGTACTGCCAGGACACTGTCCAGGCGTTTATCGCGCTGCTGCCGGTGTTGCTGATGCGAATACTGGCAGTAAAACCGCTGTCCCATTGATTGCTAATTACATAGGCGCAATTACCCGTAGTCGCGGCGCTGGAGGAACTGCTGCTGACAACTGAGCTGCTTGAACTGCTGGCAATACTTGAGTTTGACGAGAGGCTAGAGCTAGACGCCAGACTTGAGCTAGATGAAACGCTTGAACTGATCGAACTACTTGAGGAGCTCAGCGAGC
>CBIMZH010000376.1:0-3710 GCA_966248255.1 uncultured Cellvibrio sp. | reverse complement strand
TATGCGGCTGCGATCGGGGGAAAAAACATAAATCAGGTTGTGCAGGCCTTTTTGTTCGCGCAGATAGTCCACGGTGAAGCGGAACAGCGCCTGGTAGTCCGCCTCGCTACAGTTGCCCTTACCCCACCAGAACCAGTCGCCATTGTGCTCGTGCCAGGGGCGGAAGATCACCGGAATGGCATGGCCATCGGCAGCCACCAGGCCAGCATTAAAGGTGACAAACTTGTCGAGCATGGCTTTGAACTGCTCGTGCTTGCTGCCGCCGGGGATGATTTCATGCACAGTGGCGCCCTTATCCCAGGAGTTGGCGCCAGTTACCGGTGAATACATATGCCAGCTGATGGTAATTACGCCGCCGCGGGCGTAGCCCTCTTTGATCCAGCCTTGCATCTTGGCAAAGTTGACCTTATCCAGGTTTTCCGGCTGATCTATGCCCAGGCCGCCCAGCTCCCAGCCGTAAATCGCCGGGTAGCTGCCCGCCACCTCTTTCACATCCGAGCGCCCCGGTTGATCCTCCCAGGTGACGCCATAGGCCAGGTCATCCTGGTGGCCAAAGAGCATATGCTCTTGGCGCAACTTGGCCAGGTTGGCGTAGAGCGCGCGGGTTTCCGCTGTGGCCAGCGGGTCGGTCAGCTCCGGCTGCGCCTGGGCTGGCGCTGCCTGCACCGAACTGGCCGGCGGCTCGCCAACCTGAGGGGCAGGTGCTGATTTGTCAGTACAACCGTAAAGCGCGAGTGCGGCCAGCGCCATAAGCGCAGCGGGGCGGGCAAAGGACATAGTCATGGGGTCTCCTGGAATTGAAGCGTTTTTCTTATCGTCTAAAGGTTATTGTTAAAACAGGGCTGATTATTCGCGATGCAGCCAGATGTAATCGGTTTCAGCTGTGCGTATCCTAGCACTAAATCCCGCCCTTGCCCGCGCCTGTCGGGTAAAAAAGTGTTGAGCCTCGCGGCAGAATTGCCTAGGCTTGGGGTCTATTAAACCCTAGGGGCGGCCACTTGCCCCAGTCCGGCTCAGGCAAATCTGGCAACATATCCCCCATGGAATTTACCCTACCCGCCATAGGCATAGCCCACAGCTGCTTTAAGGAAAAGTTCGGCATACCTCGCCAGCCCGGCCTAGCGCCCCTGGCCCGCGCGCGCATTGAACTGCTCCCCCCCTACGACGACCCAGAAGCCTTTGTCGGCCTGGAAGGTGTCAGCCACCTGTGGCTGCAATTTGTCTTTCATGCCAATAAGCGCGAAGAGTGGAAGGCGCGGGTTAAACCGCCGCGCCTGGGCGGCAATAAAACCCTGGGCGTATTCGCCACCCGCTCGCCCACCCGCCCTGCGCCCCTGGGCCTGTCGGTAGTTAAATACGAGGGCATCAGCCAGGTCGAAGGCAAGCTGTGGCTGGAGGTGAGCGGCGTCGATCTGCTCGACGGCACCCCCATTGTCGATATCAAACCCTATGTGCCCTATGTGGATATGGTTCCCGGCGCCAGCAACAGCTTTGCCCCGGAGCCGCCCAAGCTAATTGATGTGGATATCCCCGATGAACTGCAACAGGCCTGCGCCGACTACCAGACGCGCACCGGCACGCCCCTGGCCGAGTTGATTTACCAACTGCTGCAGCAGGACCCCCGCCCCCAGTACCAGGCGCCCGACCCGGAGCGCAGCTATGGCATGAAGCTGCTGGATCTGGATATTCACTGGCGCTATTGCCTGAAACCGGGCGGCCACAGTATTCAACTGACGGCGATTAATCCCGCCCCCTGATTTTGTTAAGCCTATTCCCCGAGGATGTTATGAAACTGATAAAAAATCTGGCCCTGGCCGCGCCCCTGGCTGCCGCGATCACCCTGACCGGCACTGTCGCGCTGAGCGGCTGTAATGCCACCCTGCCGCAAATGGCACAGACAGGGGCAGATATAGCCTCTGCCGCCGGTTACAACAACCAGGCGTCTATGATTCGCGCCGTAAAAGAAACCCTGGAGCTGGGCTCCGGGCGCGCCGCCGATCTACTCAGCCAGAGCGGCGGCTACAGCCAGAGCAGCTACCGTATCCAGTTGCCAGCCAATATCCAGCCCTATGCCAACAGCCTGCGTCAGCTAGGCCTGGGTTCGCAGCTGGATAAGGTGGAAAGCCTGATGAACCAGGGCGCAGAAAAAGCCGCTGGCGAAGCCAAAGCCCTGTTTGTACAAAGCGTGCGCAATATGAGCGTGACCGATGCCATGGGCATAGTGCGCGGCGGTGATACCGCGGCCACCGACTTCTTCCGCCAGCAAACCGAAACCGCGCTGCGCCAGCGCTATCAGCCGATTATCCAGCAGAGCCTGCAGCAAATTGGCTTTTACAACCAATACCAGCAGCTGCTGACCACCTATAAGGCGCTGCCACTGGCCAACAAACCGGATCTGGACCTGGAAAGCTATGTGCTCAACCAGAGCCTCAACGCCCTCTTCAACCAGGTGGCGATAGAGGAAAAGGCCATACGCAAAGACCCAGTGGGCCAGGGCAGCCAGCTGATCGCCTCGGTATTGGCGGCAGGCAAATAAGCGTTTTCCAGCTGCGGCTAAATTAGCCGCAGCCCCTCTGCGGGCGCCTGTGCCTTGTGGTATGATGCGCGCCAATTTTTCAGCCCCGCCAAACCCCTGCAGGCCGCCCGCTTGGCCGCCGCCCGGTTTGGCCCCTCAAGTCTCCCATTTACACACACTCACGCGCGGAGACTGCGCTGCACCGATTACCCACTTTAGGAGTTTGTTCCCATGAGCAAGACCTCGTTAGACAAAAGCAAAATCAAGTTTCTGCTACTTGAAGGTGTGCACCAGTCAGCCGTAGACACTCTGCACGCCTCTGGCTACACCAATATCGAATACCTCAAAACTGCACTTGAGGAAGACGAGCTAATCGAAAAAATCCAGGACGCACACTTTGTTGGCCTGCGCTCGCGCACCCAGCTGACCCGCCGCGTATTTGAAAATGCGCCCAAGCTGATCGCCGCTGGCTGCTTCTGCATTGGCACCAACCAGGTGGACCTGAAAGCCGCGCAGGAGCACGGCGTAGCCGTATTTAACGCGCCCTACTCCAACACCCGCTCGGTGGCCGAGCTGGTGATTGCCGAAGCCATTCTGCTGCTGCGCAATATTCCGCAGAAAAACTTTGTCTGCCACCGCGGCGGCTGGGACAAGTCTGCTGCCGGCGCCTATGAAATTCGCGGCAAGACCCTGGGCCTGATCGGTTACGGCTCCATAGGTAGCCAAACCAGCGTGATGGCCGAAGCTCTGGGCATGAACGTGCGTTTTTACGATGTAGTGACCAAGCTGCCCCTGGGCAATGCGGCGCAAATCCGCGAGCTGGATGAGCTGCTGCAAACCGCCGACATCATCAGCCTGCACGTGCCCGAAACTGTGGCTACACAAAACATGATTGGCGCGCGCGAAATCGGCCTGATGAAACAGGGCGCGATTTTGATTAACGCCTCACGCGGCACAGTGGTGGATATTGATGCCCTGGCCAATGCCATTAAAACCGGCCATATCGCCGGCGCCGCCATAGACGTATTCCCCAAAGAGCCCAAAGCCAATGGCGAAGAGTTCGTCAGCCCGCTGCGCGGCCTGGACAATGTGATCCTCACCCCGCACATCGGCGGCTCCACCATGGAAGCCCAGGAGAACATCGGTAAAGAAGTGGCTGAAAAGCTGACTAAGTACTCGGACAACGGCACCACTA
>CBIMZH010000375.1:0-3723 GCA_966248255.1 uncultured Cellvibrio sp. | reverse complement strand
GCTGACTATGTCGCCTACCCCACAGTTGATCCGGTGAAATTTAAAGCCGAAGCCAAACACCTGCTGCTTGCCGGTGTGCCTATTCTCGCCCACGCCAATGGCGATGCCGCGATTGATTTGTATCTCGATGCTATTGAAGAAGCTTTTGCCGGCCGCGAGATTCCCGATCACCGCTCGGTCATTATCCACGCGCAGTTAATGCGCATGGATCAACTCGACCGCGCTAAAAAACTCAAGGTTATCCCCTCGTTTTATTCCGCGCATCCATTCTTTTGGGGCGACCGGCACCGGTTGAGTTTTGGCGATGAGCGCGCGCTGCATATCAGCCCCACAGGTTCAGCACTCGAGCGCGACATACTCTTCACCATTCACAACGACTCACCGGTGGTACCGCCGGACATGATGCGCCTGCTCTGGTCCACCGTTAATCGCCAAACCCGCAGCGGTTTTATTTTGGGCGAAGACGAGCGCATCTCGGTGATGGAAGGCCTCAAGGCCATGACCACCAATGCCGCCTACCAATATTTTGAAGAGGACAAAAAAGGTTCGCTGAGCAACGGCAAGCAGGCCGACCTGGTGATCCTGGATGCCAACCCATTGGCGGTTGACCCCATGAGCATTAAAGACATCAAGGTGTTGGAAACCATCTCCCACGGCAAAACCATTTTTAAACGCATTTGATTGCACGCAAGAGGATAGAGTCGATGAACGTAAAATTTGCCCCCCTGGCGCTGGCGGTGTCTCTGTTAATTCAGGGCAGCTATACCCTCGCCGCAGATGCTGCTGACAAAATTTTTGTGGGCAAACATATCCTCACCATGGATGCCAAGCAGCCCAAGGCGGAGGCCGTGGCCATTCGCGGCGATAAAATTGTGTTTGTCGGCAGTAAAAAAGCCGCGCAGGAATTTAAAGGCGAAAGCACGCAGCTGGTGGAGCTGGGCGATAAAACCCTGCTGCCGGGTTTGATTGATGCCCACGGCCATTTTTCCATGGTCGCCTTTATGTCGGATTTTGTGAATGCCTCTTCGCCACCGGTGGGCAAAATGAATTCCATTGACGACATAGTGAGTGAATTAAAAGCCGAGATCGCCAAGCGCGGTTTGAAAAAAGGTGAATGGTTTTACGCCTATGGTTATGACGATTCGCTGCTTAAAGAAAACCGTCACCCAACCCGTGAAGACCTGGACAAGGTCTCCACCGATGTGGCCATTTATATGATGCACGTGTCCGGTCACCTGGGCGCCTTTAACACCGCTGCGATGAACGCCGCAGGTGTAAGCAAGGACACCCAAAATCCCGAGGGCGGTGTGTTTCGCCGCCTTGGCGACAGCAGCGAGCCCAACGGTGTGGCGGAAGAGGCGGCGGCCCATGTATTTATGCTGCCGTTAATGGGCGCCAAGCCAGATCCGCAAAAATTTGCTCGCCAGGCAGTGCAGGCGCAAACCGCTTTTGCCCAATACGGCGTAACCACCATTCAGGATGGCGCGGCCATGCTGGCGGCTTTAAAAGGTTATCGCCAACTGGGTCAGGCGGGTTTGCTCAGTGTCGATATTGGCGGTTATCCGGTGGCGGGTCTGTCCACTCACACCCACGCAGGTCAGGATTCCAAGCCGGAAAAATCCAGCACCCATGAATATATCGAGGCCTACGAAAAAGAATACGCGGGCAATGTGCGCATTGCCGGGGTGAAATTTGTGCTCGACGGTTCGCCCCAGGGCCGCACCGCCTGGACCACCAAACCCTATAACCAGGGCCCGGAGGGCGCAGGTAAGGATTACGTGGCCTACCCCAGCACCAATATCCCCGCCTACAAAGCGGCAGCCAAAGAGTTGCTGCTGGCCGGGGTGCCAATTCTGGTTCACTGCAATGGCGACAAAGCCATAGACACCATGCTCGATTCGGTAGAAGAGACCTTTGCCGGTAAAGCGATTCCCGATCACCGCTCGGTGATTATCCACGCGCAGTTGATGCGCCCGGATCAACTCGACCGCGCCAAAAAATTAAAAGTCATTCCCTCCTTCTACTCAGCTCACCCCTTCTTCTGGGGCGACTGGCACCGCTTGAGTTTTGGCGATGAGCGCGCGCTGCATATCAGCCCCGCAGGCACAGCGCTGAAGAAGGGCATGTTGTTCACCATTCACAACGATTCGCCGGTAGTGCCGCCAGACATGATGCGTCTGCTCTGGATTGCAGTAAATCGTGAAACCCGCAGCGGTTTTATCCTGGGCAAAGATGAGCGCATCTCGCCTATGGAAGGTCTAAAAGCTATGACCATTAACGCTGCCTATCAATATTTTGAAGAGGATAAAAAAGGGTCGCTGACTGCCGGCAAGCAGGCTGACCTGGTGATTTTGGATAAGGACCCGATTGCGGTGGACCCCAAAACCATCAAAGACATAAAAGTGCTGGAAACCATTGCCCATGGCAAAACTGTTTTTAAACTTTAATTATTGAGTTGATGGGGTTAGCCCCAGGAGTAGCGTTATGTTTATCGGTGTACCTAAAGAAATCAAAAACCACGAATATCGTGTTGGCCTAACCCCAGCCAGCGTGCGCGAACTGGTCGCCGCCGGGCACAAGGTAAAGGTGCAAACCCTGGCCGGTGACGCCATAGGGTTTAGCGATGCCATGTACCTGAGTGCCGGTGCCGAAATCGCCCCCAACGCCGATGAGGTTTTTGCCTGGGCGGAGATGATCGTCAAGGTCAAAGAGCCCCAGCCAGTGGAGTGCCGCAAATTGCGCGCCGGGCAGATCCTCTACACCTATCTGCACCTGGCGCCGGACCCGGAGCAGACCAAACTGCTGCTTGAATCTGGCGCTACCTGCGTTGCCTACGAGACAGTAACTGACGCCCAGGGCGGCTTGCCGCTCTTGGCCCCTATGTCGGAAGTGGCCGGACGCATGTCCATCCAGGCCGGTGCCCATCACCTGGAAAAAGCCCAGGGCGGCCTGGGTGTGCTGCTCGGCGGCGTACCCGGCGTAGCCCCGGCGGAAGTGCTGGTTATCGGCGGCGGCGTGGTGGGTGTACACGCGGCGCGTATGGCAGTTGGCCTGGGCGCGCGCGTTACCCTGCTCGACCGCTCGCTGCCGCGCCTGCGCCAGCTGGACGCCGAGTTCGGCGGCAGCGTTGCCTGTGTTTACTCCACGGTGGATGCCGTTGACCACTATTCGCGCACTGCCGACCTGGTAATTGGTGCGGTGCTTATCCCCGGCGCCGCTGCGCCCAAGCTGCTCACCCGCGCCATGCTCGCCAATATGAAAAAAGGCGCCGTGGTAGTGGACGTGGCCATCGACCAGGGCGGCTGTTTTGAAACCTCCAAAGCCACCACCCACGAAAACCCCACCTATGTGGTGGACGGCATAGTTCACTACTGCGTGGCTAATATGCCCGGCGGCGTGGCGCGCACTTCCACTATGGCGCTTAACAACGCTACCCTGCCTTTCGCCCTGCAACTGGCGAACAAAGGCCTGCGCGCACTGCTGGATAACCCGCATTTAATGCAGGGTTTGAACGTACACGCGGGTAAGGTGACCTACAAAGCCGTGGCCGACGCCCTGGGCTATGAGTTTGTTGATCCTTACACACTGTTTTAATACTTGGCGCCTAAACTAGCCCAGTAACAACAACGGCCGACTTAAACCCTCGGCCGTTTGCTATTCCGCATAGCGCTAAAGCATCAGCCGCTAGCCCCGTATTAAACCCAGTGGAAGCCCTAAATTGAT
>CBIMZH010000374.1:0-3729 GCA_966248255.1 uncultured Cellvibrio sp. | reverse complement strand
GTAATAACTGATTTGCACTCTGGGTGCTTTAGGTATTCAAAAATTTACTAATAGAAGGCTAGGGTTCCGGTTGTTAGCTTTATCGACAACGTCTGGTCCGAGAGCTTTCGACCTCGATGGTTGAGGTTACACGGCGGGACAAAAGCCCGGGAGATGAATGGCCTAAGGGCCAGAGTGCTCCCTCTTTTTATAAAGACCATGTAACTAAAAAACCGTTGGAGGTTTGACATGCTGCGTTCGCCTGCCCTCGCCAAAACCCTGTTTGCGGGTTTGCTCTCCCTCTCCGCTGCATTTACCCATGCCGAACCCTTTAAAGTTTGCTGGTCAATTTATGTTGGCTGGATGCCTTGGGGCTATGCTGCCGAACAAAAAATCATGGACAAGTGGGCGAAGAAGTACGGCATAGAAGTCGAGATCACTCAGATCAACGACTATGTCGAATCCATCAACCAATACACCGCCGGCCAATACGATGGCTGTGTGATGACCAATATGGACGCCCTCACTATTCCCGCTGCCGGTGGCGTTGACTCCACCGCACTGATTCTCGGCGACTTCTCCAACGGTAATGACGGTGTTGTGCTCAAGGGCAAAAACAAAACCCTGAAAGATATTAAAGGCCAGAACGTCAATTTGGTTGAGCTAAGCGTGTCCCACTACCTGCTCGCCCGTGCGCTCGAATCTGTTGGCATGAAAGAGGCTGACGTGAAAGTAGTAAATACATCTGATGCCGATATGGTTGCCGTTTATGGCACCAAAGACGTAACTGCAGTCACTACCTGGAACCCGCTGTTAAGTGAAATATTAAAGTCACCCGACAGCACTGAAGTATTCGACTCGTCCAAGATCCCCGGCGAAATCATGGACTTGATGGTGGTTAACACCGAAACCCTGAAAAAGAACCCCGCCCTGGGTAAAGCCTTAGTCGGAGCCTGGTACGAAATCATGAGCACCATGAACGCTAACGACAAAGCGGCCATAGCTGCCAAAACCGATATGGCCAAAGCCTCGGGCACTGACCTGGCAGGTTTTGAAGCGCAATTAGCCAGCACCCATATGTACTACACGCCCGCCTCAGCACTGGCATTAATTAATAGCCCCGATTTGCTCAGCACTATGCAAAAAGTTGCCGAATTCTCCTTTGACCACGGCATTCTCGGTGAAGGCGCGCCAGATGCCAGCTTTATCGGTATCGAAAGCCCCAAAGGCGTCTACGGTGACAAGAAAAACATCAAGCTGCGCTTTGACCCTACCTATATGCAAATGGCTGCAGACAACAAGCTTTAAGTTCACCTTAAACAATAATAAGCCCGCGCCACCACTTTAGGCGCGGGCATCAGACCTGCTCAGAAGCTGACGTCTGATTCGGAAGTAATATCGGAAGTCATCTCGAAAGCTATATCGGAAGTCACCATGAAACGACTCATCAATTTAAGCCCTTCGCGCTCGGGAAAAATCCTGTTAGGTATATTGCCTTTTGCGCTTATTTTGGTGATCTATCTGATCGCCTCAGATGCGCGCCTGGCAGAGAACGCCAACGATAAATTATTGCCGGCTTTTAGCCAGATGGGCGAATCCCTGTACAACCTGGCTTTTGAAGCCAGCAAGCGCACGGGGGAATATGTATTTTGGCAAGACACGCTTTCCAGCTTGCAACGCCTGGCACTGGGCATTTTAATTGCCGCTGCGCTGGGTTTTAGCATTGGCCTGCTCACTGGCTCTATTCCTAGCGTACATGCTCCTATAGCCCCGCTTCTTACCGTGATATCACTGGTGCCACCCATGGCGCTCTTACCGATTTTATTTATTGTGTTCGGCCTGGGCGAGCTATCCAAGGTTGCGCTTATTGTTATAGGTGTTGCACCCTTTATTGCCCGCGATATTCAGCGCTGCACACAGGAAATTCCCCAGGAACAGTTAGTGAAAGCGCAAACCCTGGGCGCCTCTACCTGGCAACTTATGCTGCGCGTTTTGATCCCCCAATTAATGCCTCGATTGATTAACGCGGTGCGCTTGTCGCTGGGCGCTGGCTGGCTGTTTTTAATTGCCGCCGAGGCAATCGCCTCTACCGATGGCCTTGGCTACCGCATCTTTCTTGTTCGCCGCTATATGTCCATGGACATTATTCTGCCCTATGTAGCCTGGATCACCCTGCTCGCATTTTGTATCGACTGGCTGCTGGCCAGGTTCAGCCGCTGGGCTTACCCCTGGTATTACACAGGCAATGTGAAATAAGAGGGCTGGCTGTGAACATACTCCCGTTTGACAAAGACCTACTTGAACAAAAACGAGCGCAAAAAATGCCCATGATCCAAGCCAAAAATCTGTGGAAAACCTATGGCGATAACGTGGTACTTGAGCGCTTAAATCTGAATGTTAAGGCCGGCGAATTTATTACCATGGTTGGCACCTCCGGCTGCGGCAAAACCACTTTTTTGAAAATGTTGTTGGGCATGGAATCCCCTAGCTCCGGCCAGCTTCTGCTGGATGGCGAACCCATTTCCGATGAACCAGATCAAGCGCGCGGTATAGTGTTTCAGCAGTATTCGGTTTTCCCTCACCTCACCGTTTTGCAAAACGTGATAATCGCGCGTGAATTTGAGCACTCACCGCTGCTTGGCAAACTCTTTGGCGGTGCACGCAAAAAAGTGGAGGCGGAGGCCAAAAGCCTACTGGAATCGGTGGGATTGACTCACGCCCTGGCGAAATACCCGCACGAATTATCCGGCGGCATGAAGCAGCGTTTGGCTATTGCCCAAGCGCTCATCCGCAAGCCGCGTATTTTATTATTGGACGAGCCTTTCGGGGCATTGGACCCAGGCATTCGCGCCGATATGCATCAACTGATTTTGAAACTCTGGGAAGAGCACCAACTCACTATTTTTATGGTTACCCACGACTTAAGTGAAGGTTTTTATCTGGGCACTCGCCTCTGGGTATTCGACAAGCTGCGTCGCGATAACCAGGCGCCCAATGCCTATGGCGCAAACATTACTTACGACCTCCCCATTAGCAAACGCAACACCCCATTACCAAAAGAATTACATGAATTGGTTACCGACAAGTAACCTGCGCCAGAGGACAAGATCATGAGCAAAATTCTTTATTCAACTACCCTGCCGGGCAATGCCCACTGGTCATTGGAGTTGCGCCGCGGCAGCCTGATGAAAATCACCGACATAGAAGGTGGTGCCAATGTCGGCATGCTGTTTTACAACCCGCGTAATCTACTGGAACGCTACAACGCACCCGATACCCTCAAGTGCCAACACACGTTTAAATTACAGCACGGCAATTGCCTTTATTCCGATATGGGGCGCATTTTTGCATCCATTGTTGAAGACATATCTGTAAATGGCCAGGGCAACTGGCACGATAGCGTCTGCGGCAACAGCAATGCCGCACAAATCGCCGAGCGCTGGGGCAAGCGCAACTACCAACTGGATCGCAATGACTGGCTGCAAAACGGCACAGATGCTTTTTTAGTGGAGCTGGCCAAGTACGGTTTGGGCGCGGCCGACGTGGCATCAAACATCAACTGGTTTAGCAAAGTTGTGGCCGATGATGTTGGCAATATTCATTTGGATTCGCGCAATGCCGCCCCCGGCAATAGCGTTACCCTTCGTTTTGAAATGGATACCCTGGTGCTACTGCACACCTGCCCTCACCCGCTTAACAGCGAAATCGCCTATCCCTTCAAACCTATACAAATAGAACTGGGTGAAGCCG
>CBIMZH010000373.1:0-3732 GCA_966248255.1 uncultured Cellvibrio sp. | reverse complement strand
GCAGCAGATTGGCAAAGGTTATGCCGAACACCAGGGCCACCAGCAGCTGGCGACTGGCTACCGCCAGGCGGCTAAAGCCGATCACAACAATCAGCAACATGGCCAGCATCACCGGGGCGCGATAGCTGAAACCCAGATAGCCCATGCCCTGGCTGAACATGGCCGCGATTTCCTCTTTCTTGCCCTTGGCAATCAGCTGCTGGGCGATTTCGGGCAGGGCGGCAAACAGGCCGAGCAAAATCAGTGGCGGCAGTATCAGCCACCAGCGGCCCGAGAGCTGCTCGCGGTATTTGGCAATCAGGATAAATACTGGCGTAGCGCCATAGAGCAGGTAGTGAGGCAGCTGGGTATTGGAGAAGCTAAAGAAGACCAAAACAAAGCCAAACCAGATCCAGCAGAAGCGGCTGAGGTCATCGCCAACAAAGCGGCGCAGCTTGATCACCAGCTGCAAAAACAAGCCGCACACAGGCATAAACACCAGCAGGCTTACCGGCAGGTAATAGTAAAGGTGACCGCCGTGGCCCTCCATGGTGGAGTTAAAGCGCGACAGATTGTGCTTGAACAGGAAGCCGTCGATAAACAGCTGACCCTGGGCGCGGTACTCGGCGATATACCAGGGCATAAACACACTCAGGCAGATCAGCCAGCCCAGGGGGTTAAACAGCAGGCGCAGCAGATGCTGCCAGCGGCCGCTGGCCAGGGCGTATATACAGGCCACAGCCACAGGTACCAAAATGGCCACCGGCCCCTTGGCCAGCACACCCAGGCCAACCCAGAGATAGGCGCGCAGCACCAGGGGGTTGGCGATAAATTTGCCTGGGGTGGGGGTGTTGAGCAGGCGATAGGCATCGCAAATGGCCAGGCACAGCCAGAGGTTGAGCAGCGCATCGGCGGTGGCGGCGCGGCCAATCACCGACACCACCAGCGACATGGCCAGCAGCAGCGCGGCAGCGACTGCCCTGCTCTCATCCACATAGCTGCGCACAAAGCGAAACACTACCCAGCACCAGGCGATGGCGCAGAGCGCGGAGGGCAGGCGCAGGGCAAATTCGTTCAAGCCAAATCCGGACACCGACAGCGCCTGTAGCCAATAGATAAAAATCGGCTTATCAAAGCGCAGTTCGCCGCCCATATAGGTGGTGATGTAGTCGCCGCGCTGGAGCATCTCCATGGTGGCGGAGCTGAAAGCGCCCTCGTCCAGATCGAACAGGGGCATAAGGCCCAGGCCGATAAGAAAATTGAGCGCAATCAGCAGCAGCATCCAGGGGGAGCTAAGCAGCCGCTCCCAGGGCTTGGCTTGGGTTATCACTCAGTTTTTTCCGCTGCGCTAGCGTCTCTTCCCGCGGCGCTGGCTTCTTTGGCATAGACCTGGCGAACCAGGTAATTGCTGGAGTTGCCGCTGCTCAGGTAAGTGCGCGACATCATCTCCGCGAGAATACCGCTGGTGAGGAACTGCAGCGACATAAGTACGCTCATCACGCCAATCATAAACAGCGGGCGAGTGCCTATGTCTTCGCCGAGGATAAACTTGTCGATACCCAGCCAGGTGAGCACCAGGGCGCCGAAAAAGCCCACTACCAGGCCCACTGTGCCAAACACATGGCCGGGGCGACCCAGGTAGCGTTTAAAGAACATCACCGAGAGCAGGTCGAGTATCACCCGCACGGTGCGCGAAATGCCGTATTTGGAGGTGCCGAACTGGCGCGCGTGGTGGCGCACGGGCATTTCATCAATGCGCGAGGGCGGGGTGACGCCAGCCACCCAGAGGGGGATAAAGCGGTGCATTTCGCCCACCAGTTTCACCTGCTTGATCACCTCGGCGCGGTAGACTTTAAGGCTGCAGCCGTAGTCGTGGATGCGCACGCCAGAGATCTTGCCGATCAGGCGGTTGGCAATACGCGAGGGGATCTTGCGCGCCACCAGGTCGTCCTGGCGGTCCTTGCGCCAGCCGCAGAGCAGGTCCAGGTCGCGCTCTTCCAGCTGTTTGATCATCTCCGGGATGTCCAGCGGGTCGTTCTGCAGGTCGCCGTCCATAGTCACTATGTAGGCGCCTTCGGCCTGGTCGATTCCGGCCTGCATGGCGGCTGTCTGGCCAAAGTTGCGGCTCAGCTGAATCAGCTTGGCGCTGATGCTGGACTTGGCCAGGGCTTCGCGGGCGAGCTTCACGCTGGCGTCGGCGCTGCCGTCATCCACTAAAATCAGTTCCCAGGGCGCCGGGTAGTTGCCCAGCGCGGCTTCCACTGCCGTCACCAGGGCGGCAACTGACTCCTCCTCGTTGTAGATGGGCACCACCAGGGAAAACTTGAAACTGGAGTGCACGGGTTGAAGCTGGCGCAGGGGAGTCTGGCCGGGAGCATGGGTAACTGGTTGCATACTGGGTAAGCCCTGAATGGAGAATTCAAATCACAAAAGTGCTGGAGTCTAACCGGCGAAAATAACAGGCCTGTGTCAAAAGCTGATGCGTCGCTAAAATTCCCCGGTCGAACAAACTTTAGCCTTGATAAAAGTTTAATGACCGCAGCAATAGAAGCGCACATAAGCTGCTGTGTTAACAGGTGGCTGTGATAAATTGGTGCGCTATTTTACGGGTGAGACCTGCGCAGGGATACCTCTGTTTGTCATCCAAACCCCAATTACTCCCATCCAGTTAAGGTTTCCATGTCCAAAAGCGCCCCGGATGCAGTTGCCAGCCCCGCCAATCAACGCGCCAAGTACCTTTCCCCACTGATTACCCTGGTTGCCGTTATCGCCTATGGCGCGGCCATTCAATGGTATTTTGGCTGGGCCAAACTGCTCGCCGCCTGGGAGCAGATCCCATTGTGGCAGCCGCTGCTGGCGCTGGTGCTGATGTTTTTCACCTACCTGGTGCGCGGCCTGCGCATTTACGATTACTTTCGCCCATCCACCAGTAAGCCCACGGCTAAAGCGGGTTTAGTGCGCTGCTGCCAGATAATGCTCACCCACAATTTGATGAATAACCTGCTGCCCATGCGCACCGGCGAGGCCAGCTTCCCGCTGTTGATGCGCAGCCACTTTGCCATGCCGCTATCGCGCTCCACCGCCGGTTTATTGCTGCTGCGCCTGCTGGATTTGCAGGTGCTGCTCTGTATCGGCTGGCTGGCGCTGGTGGGCTATGCTGGCGCCGCGCCCTGGCTCTGGTGGAGCCTGCCGCCACTGGTGCTGGCGCCGCTGCTGATTCTGCCGTTTGTGCCGCTCATTAAACGCTGGCAGGCGCGGGTGAAGAGCCAGCGCCTGCAGCATCTGCTGGAGCAGGCGTTACAGGCGACGCCGACCAATTTCTTCCAACTGCTGCGCGCTTGGCTGCTCACCTGGCTGACCTGGGGCACCAAGATAGTCATCTTCGCCCTGGTGCTGCGCTGGTTTGCCGACACCGATTGGTGGAGCGCCATAGCCGCCTGTATCGGCGGTGAGTTGAGTTCGGTGCTACCCATTCACGCCCCCGGCGGCCTGGGCACTTACGAGGCCAGTATGTTTGCCGCCGCCAAACTGCTGGGGGTGCAGGGCGACTGGGTGTTGTTTGCCGGGGTGCAGCTGCACCTGCTGATTATCCTCAGCACATTAATTGGCGGGCTGGTGGCACTGCTGCTGCCGGTAGCCAAAGCCGCTGACAAATAGGTCAAAAGCCCTCCCCTAACAAATTCTGCGCCGGGCGCGCATCTGTTATTTGGCAGATGCGCGCCTGTACATTTAAACGCCACTATGCCCAGTCTT
>CBIMZH010000372.1:0-3739 GCA_966248255.1 uncultured Cellvibrio sp. | reverse complement strand
GGTGTTCCACTGATTGGTGACGACATAAGTGCATTGCGCAGCTGCGGCTGTACTAGATGCTGCGCTGGACGTGGCGGCCGAGCTGGAAGAGGATGGAATACTGCTGCTTGCTACTGAGCTACTTGCTACTGAGCTACTGACAGCCGAACTGTTTGAACTGCTTATCGAAGACGCACTGGATGTGCCGAGTGAACTCAAGCTGGAGGCTGCTGAAGAACTGCTATTGTCACAGCCAATTGCCTCGGTAGAGACGACTATATCGTCCATCCACACATCGGCGCTGTTGTTGCTAAAACTGTGGAAGCCGAACATCACGTAATTAAATTTACCGCTCAGCCAATCCGCACCCAGGGCGCCATTATTCCAATCGGCACCTGAAGTGATTGAATGCACGAGATTGCCGTCGACCCAAAGATAAAGTTGGTCGTAATCTGTATCGGCATACATGGCAGTCTCGACGCAATACCAGGTATTGGCATTGAGCTGAGTGCCGCTATACCACTTATCCATAGTCGGCGCGATATTGTCGCTGGGTACTTCGTTAGTGCCTAGCACACCTTTGATTTGGCCTACACGCACTTCATTGTTGGCATCGGGTGTGGCTTTGATGCCCATGATGTGCTCGTGATTATCGCCAGCTTCATTGCCCAGTTGTTTGCTCAGGTTGACGTAAGCGCGCAGATGCAAACGCTGAACACCCGCGGGCAGGGCGCGCACAATTTCACTCAGGTTGCCTTTAAAGTGAATGGATTGGCTGCCTGAGTGGGCTTTGCTGTTGTCGATTAAGGCATAGGTGCTATTGCTGGTGGAGTTTGCGGCGTTGTAATTCCAGGCGAGGAAATTGTCCCAACCACTGGGCTGAGTGTTAACGGCGGCGCCGTCAAAATTTTCGCTAAACAACACACCACTGGCGGTAGAGCCGCTGGAGCTATTGGCTTGGCTGGAACTGCTGGAGGACACAGCTGCGGAACTGGTCACCGAGCTGCTTGATGAAACTGCAGAAGAAAGACTCGAGGAGTTGGATGATACCTGGCTGCTGCTGGAACCTGAGCCGCCAACTATGCCGTAGGGCGCTGGCTGCGCGGAACAGGCGGCGCGGGAAATACAGTTAGTATTGTTTTCCCAGCCCCAGCCTTCTTGCGCAATTGTACAGAGTGCATAGAGAGATCCATACCAATTACATTTTTCGCTAGTCGCAGCACTCGATGAGGATACAGCTGAGGAAACTGCCGAAGAGCTACTTGATGATGAGCTGCTGGTTTGCGCGTTAACCATCAAATAAGCAGCAACATAATCGTTGGGTACTTTGGCGTAAATTCGGTTGGCAGTGGCATCGGCAATAGGTGTAACAACGCCGTTATTAAGCACGCCAACTTCAATATCGCCATCTTCGTTATTGATGGCGGTTGCCAGCGCCAAAGGCCAGGCACTGGCCGCGGTATTGGCCTGGGTAATCAACAGCGCTGCAGCCACAGGAAAGTAGCTGTCAGCGCCCTGGCTATCGACCAGGCGTACTCTGACGGAATCCATGGTGGTCAATTCGCGCGCGACACTGGTAACTGCACCTAAATCCATCCAATCGCTGGCGGCACTTGGGTAGTGAGTAAAGGTCTTTTCACTGGTATTACTGCTTACGCCATTGCTTACGGTTAAGCGCACGGTGAACAGTGTTTCCGCTTGCGGGTTGAGCAAATTCAATGTGGGCTGAGCACTGGTTGTGTTAACAAAGCTGTAAAGCGCCGGGTTAACCGATTCCAGTGTCCAGTTATAACTGAGGTTGGTGCCCGCCGAGGCGCTGCCATCAAACTGAATGCTACCGCTGCCGGTAATGCTGCTCGCCGCGGGTGAGTAACTCATGCTGGCGGTAACTGTCTCCGGTGGTGTGCCGCTAAAGGAGGCGTCCACACAACCGTGAAAGCGCTCGTAAGTAGGCGGCAGTCGCCCCCACTCACCGTAAATAACATGGTGGCCGGAGCGCTCGGGAATATTACATTTGGTGTAAAAGTGTGATGTGGCTTTATCGGTGGTTACGTCGGGATTTGCCGTTGGGTTTTTATCGTCGTAACTCTGCACACAAAAAGGCGCGCTTTCAAAATCATCCCAGGTGAGTTCGCGTGTGGGTGAAAATTGAAAATCTGCTTTGGTTATCCAATAGCGAAATTCAGCTGTGTCATCAAAGTGCGGACCCCAGGAAATATTCCAGGTAATGGTCTGCTCGCCCGTGCCCATGGGTTGCGTGGGCCAATCCATAGGTACATCCCAGGGAGTCTGCGCACCTTTCCAGGTTTCGCTATCAAAGCTGCACACATGGTTGGGTAGGGGGCTCACCACCGAGCGACCTTGCGCGTGAGTCAGCACACTCATAAAACTGTAGCCTGCGATGGAGTTAGTGGCGAACGCTGTGCCGCACTCCGGGTGTTCGGCGGTGCCATTGTCGACTTGATCAGGTTTGGTTGTGGCGCCGCAAATCCAGTTGCGCGACGCGGGGTTTTCCATCAGGCCATGGGCCATGGCGCTGTTGCTTAAGCTCAGGCCAATGCTCATATTCAGGCACAGACTGAGCAAAAGTAATTTTTTCAGTTTCATAATTTTCTCCAGCTTCCAATCTCAGATGCGTTAATCCCTCGCTCCGGGTAAAAGCGAACCTAAATGCAGTTGCTTCCAGGCGGGCGTGGAAGGTTTTGAGTTGCATGGATCTACTGCAGATTATTCAAACAGAACAACCCGGTTGGAATTTTCTGCAAGGCAAGGCGATCTGAAATTGCAAATATGCAATCAGAGGTGCCAGGGGTTGATGGTTTTCGCCAGGCTGTGGAGAACTGACCTGACGTTTTTTATTGAGTGTTAAATGGCTTTTAAGTGTAAAAAGTTAATTTTTATTGTTTTGTTGAGCGGGCAAAGTTTAGTTAAGCCAAAAAATATTTAATAGAAAAAAGTCTCAATTTTTAAGTAATTTTCTTCATATAAAATTGGATTTTCACTTGGCGGTACAAAATTGATCTCCCTTTTATCACCTGCAAACTCCTTCTGCAGGTGATAAAAAAACCAGCAGCCCTGAGGCTGCTGGAATTTCGGAGAACTAGAGGTTTGCGCAGAATCCAACACTGGTATTCGTCTCGCCTGCTTGCAAGACGGAGTTCCAGCCCAGGCCCTTCATGCTCAGAGTTGAACCTGTTTGAGTTGCAGTCGCACCCCAGATATTGCTCAGGGTTCCAGAAATAGTCACAGAGGCTGTCCAGGTAACGGCACTGGTGCCTGTGTTTTTCAGGGTAACCGAGGCGCAATAGCCAGAGTTCCATTGGTTGGTAATGCTTACAGTTGCGCTGACATTGCCGCTGCTCTGTGCGCTGGAACTGGCGGCAGAGCTTGAGCTTGCAACTGAACTTGAGCTTACCGCTGAGCTTGAGCTTGCAACTGAACTCGAGCTTGGCACAGAACTGGAACTCACCACGGAGCTGGAACTGACGACAGAGGAGGAACTGGCGACAGAGGAGGAACTGGCGACAGATGAAGAGCTGGGTGTGCTCGAAGAGCTGCTACCGACTATGCCATAGGGCGCAGGTTGCGATTGGCAAGTAGCTACCGAAATACAGCTTTGATTATTTTCCCAGCCCCAGCCGCTCAGGGTAGTGACGCACGCAGGATAAAGCGTACCGTACCAGTTACATTGCTGGCCGCTTGTCGTTGAGCTGGAGGAGCTGGCAACAGAAGAGGAACTTGCAACTGAAGAAGAGCTAAC
>CBIMZH010000371.1:0-3741 GCA_966248255.1 uncultured Cellvibrio sp. | reverse complement strand
CGTATTGGCGCACTTCAGGCAGATGGCGGCCTTTCGCCTGAGCTTGATAATAGGCGGCAAAAAAACCATCGCTAACCGCCTGGCCTGCTTCGGCCAATTTTCCCTGTAAGGGCAGGAGTAGCGCGATTTGGCGCGGTTGCTGGGCGATCAGGCTCTGCAGTAAACGCAAATCCTCGGGCAGATCGGCTTGCGCTGGGTGATTGGGCCACTGTGACTGCCAGGCTTCCAGTTGTGCCTGTTGCTGCTCCAGGTCCAGCTGATTGTTTTGTGCTACTGCGGCCAGGGCGAACCAACCCTGCTGGGTGCTATCAGTTGCCGAGTTGCTCAGTTCGCTCAGGCGCTGGGGTTTGAGTTGCATCAGGGTGCGCCAGAGGTTGGCTTGATTGTCTTTGACTGCCTCTGGCTCGTTGAGCAGGCTGGCCAGGCGCAGGCGTTCACCCAGGCTTTGCTCTAAATTTCCTGTTTGCTCAAAGGCTTGGGCGCGCTTTTCGCGCAGCTTCTGCTCACTGGAGGGAGCCATGAGCCCCCATTGTTGTTCCAGACGGGGGTTGGTTAGAATGCCTAGCGCTATTCCGGGTTCTTTATCCTGCAGCGCTAAGTTGGCGCTGAGATCAGCGTAATTTAGGTAGTTGGTGTCATTTAACTGATCCGCATTCAACCCATTGAGCAGGTCCCTGGCGCGTTCCAGTTTATGTGCATTCAGGTAGATCTGAGTGGCCTGGAGGATCAGGTTTTCGCGCTCTGGCGAGTGGCTTTTTTGCGCTTGTTCGAGCAGCGTGCGCGCCTGGGGAGCTGGCGTTAGCGTCTGCTGCTGTTGCTCGACAACGGGCTTGGTTGGTGCTGTGCCGCAACCGGCAAGACTAAGGCTTAGGCAAATTACTGAGCTGGCAAGTGCTTGCGCAAAGGGCCGATTGGGCATGAAAACCTCAAATACAATCAATTCTTAATATGTCGTCCCGTTCAGGTAATTTTACCGGGCGGGAATAGGTGGATATTTATGACTTCTGGTGACTCGGATAACGCCGCTTCAGGTGGCGTTTTATATGTGGTGGCAACGCCTATTGGCAATCTGGGCGATATGGTACCCCGAGCCATAGAAACTCTACAAACTGTGTCGTTAATTGCCGCTGAAGATACGCGGCACAGTTCACGTCTGCTCAATCATTTCAATATAAATACTCCCTGCGTGGCCTATCACGACCACAGTGGCGAGGATCGCACCGAGGGGTTGGTGGCCAAGTTGGTCGCCGGTGCATCCATTGCGCTGATTTCCGATGCAGGTACGCCGCTGGTATCTGACCCAGGCTATAAGCTGGTGCGGCAGGCGCGTCTGCGCGGTCTGCGCGTTGTGCCGGTTCCTGGCGCCTGCGCTATGGTGGCGGCGCTAAGTGCAGCCGGCTTGCCCTCGGATCGCTTTGCTTTTGAGGGCTTTTTGCCGGCCAAGCAGGTGGCGCGCCAAACGCAGCTGCAAAGCCTGGCTGGTGACACTCGCACCCTGGTGTTTTATGAGGCGCCGCATCGGGTGCTGGAGACGCTGGAGGATATGCGCGAGGTGTTTGGCGCTGAGCGCGAACTGGTGATGGCGCGCGAGCTGACCAAAACCTTTGAAACCATCAAGGGTGCCAGCCTGGCGGAAATGTGTGCCTGGGTGGCGGCAGATAGCAATCAGCAGCGCGGCGAAATAGTCTTGCTGGTGCATGGTGCCAGCAAGCAGGCGGCGGAAGATATAAGCCCGGAGCAGCAGCGGGTGATGCGAATTCTGCTGGAGGAGTTGCCAGTCAAGCAGGCGGCGGCACTTGGCGCCAAACTGACGGGATTGAAAAAGAACTATCTCTACCAATGGGCCCTGGAGCTGGGCGCTAAAAGCTAGCTGGCTGCAATAAAAAATGGGCGCATCAGGCGCCCGTTTTTTATTGCAGTTACAGTTTAAAACTTGATGGTGCCCTGAAGCGCAATGCTGCGTGGGCGCTCATAAAACGCGTAATAGCCGGAGGTGGTGCCAGCGGTGAGGGTGGTTGCCACCGGCAGGCCGTTGGCGTAAGTGACCACAGATTCATCGGTCAGGTTTTTGCCAATCAGTGCCAGCTCCCAGCGCTCGTCACTATCGCTCAGGGCGATACGGGCGTTGACTTTGGTGTAGCCGTCTTGAGTGAATTTGGGGTCCAGCGATGGCGTGGTCAAGTAGCTGCTGCTAAAGATGAAATCCAGGGTGGACACCAGCTTGAGGCCATTGTCGAAGCTCAGGGTGTAATCCACGCCGGTATTGCCCTGCCATTCGGGGGTAAATTCGCGTCTGGCGCCGGTCGCATCACAAACCCCATCACCCACGGCGCCAATATTATCTACTTGGCCGAAATAGCACTGGGAATTGGGGAAGTCGGTGTATTCAAAATCGATATAGGCCAGGCCGCCGCGCCAGAGCAGCTCGTCGGTAACTGCCCAGCGGCTGTCCAGTTCCAGGCCCTGCACCAGTGCTTGCCCGGCGTTGGTGACATTAAAGCTCAAGCGGCCATCAAACTGGCTGGTTTGCATATTGTCGAATTCAGAGCGGAAGATGGCAGCGTTCAACTCGGCTGCGCCATCGGCCAGGACAAACTTGCCGCCAATTTCGTAGTTTTTAACCTTTTCGTCTTCAAACTCCCAGGTACCTTCAATTTGACTCCAGATGCCATCCAGCGAGTTGGGGGCAGAGTTGGAGCGCACATCGAAACCGCCGGATTTAAACCCGGTGGTGTAGCTGATGTAGAGCATATCGGTATCGTTAAGGTCGTACTTGTAGGTCAGCAGGGGGGTGAAGCCGGTTTCGCTGCGCGAACCTTTAATCTGATGCGGATCTATATTGAATCCCGCCCAGAGCTGATTGTAAGGGTCGCTGGTGGTGCCCTGGGGCAGCTCAGTGCCGCTGGGGGTGACAAAGTACATATGGCGCGAAGCATCTTTACTTTCGCTGGTGTAGCGCGCACCAAGGATCAGGTGGCTGGTATCGTTAATGTTCCAGGTGCCCTGAAAGAAGGCAGCATAAACATCGGTAGTCTGCTTGAAATCGCGCTGCGCCGAAGCGCCGCGCAGATAGCTGGAGATCGCCTGGGCGATAAAGCTGTCCTGAGGAACCATGACGTCATCATGGAAATTCAGGTCGGAGCCTTGGAAGAAGAGCCCGCCCAGATAGCTGAAGGTGCCGTCATCTGGCGAGGCCAGGCGCAGCTCCTGACTGTATTGACTGTAGTCTTCATTGGACAGAATGTTAAAACCGGAGGCGCCAGTAAAATCACAGTCGCACAGCTCTTCATAGTTGTAGGCGTTGTAACCGGTAATTGAGGTAAAGGTCAGGTCGCCCAGATCATGTTCGATGCTGAGGGTGATGTTTTCTGTGTCGTTGTAGCTGTAGTCGCCATTGGATTGGCGCTTCCAGTCGTGGCTGGTATCCAGGTGATACTGGCCGCCAGTGAGTGTTTCCAGCACATTGGCATAGGGCACGGGCGTGCTAGTGGCGTTGGGGTTGGTCACCGCCTTAACTACTTCGATATTGCGCCCATCGCTGTCGAAAGAGCCGCTTTCGCCTTTGAGGGTGATATCCCAGGTGTCTGGCTGCCAGCGCAGGGTGGCGCGCACTACACGGCTTTTATCGCCTGATTCATCGCGTCCCAGGGTGGTGTTTTTGATGTAGCCGTCAGTTTTGCTGTCGAGCATGGCAATGCGCAGGCCCAGCTCGTCCGACAGGGGGCTGGAAACCACAAAGCG
>CBIMZH010000370.1:0-3741 GCA_966248255.1 uncultured Cellvibrio sp. | reverse complement strand
AATCGCCTGGAAACACGATGTGCAGTGCATGATTGAAGGCCCAGGTCATGTGCCTATGCACATGATCAAAGAGAACATGGACAAACAATTGGAAGTTTGCCACGAAGCACCTTTTTATACCCTTGGACCACTGACCACTGACATTGCCCCCGGTTATGACCACATCACTTCAGGCATAGGTGCGGCTATGATCGGCTGGTACGGTTGTGCCATGCTCTGCTATGTAACACCTAAAGAGCACCTGGGTCTGCCCAACAAAGACGATGTTAAAGAAGGCATCATTACCTACAAGATTGCTGCTCACGCCGCCGACCTGGCCAAGGGCCATCCGGGCGCACAGCTGCGCGATAATGCGCTGTCCAAAGCGCGCTTCGAGTTCCGCTGGGAAGATCAATTTAACCTGGGCCTGGACCCAGACACGGCGCGTTCATATCACGATGAGACTCTGCCTAAAGAGTCGGCGAAAGTAGCGCACTTCTGCTCCATGTGCGGGCCAAAATTCTGCTCGATGAAAATTACTCAGGAAGTGCGTGAGTACGCCGCCTCTCAAGGCGTAAATGTCTCGGGTATCGGCGAAGAGCAACTGGTAAAAATGATTGACGTGCAAGCCGAGATGCAGCAAAAATCCAAAGAGTTTTTGGATCAGGGCGGCGAAATTTATCACAAGGTATAAGCATGATTAACAAACCGGAATTCACCCGCGCGGATGTGGAGATCATCCGCCGCGAAGAACTGTACAAACGTTTTTTTCGCGTGGAAAAAGTTTTTTTGCGGCACAAATTATTTGATGGTGGTTGGGGCAAGGAAATAGGCCGTGAACTCTTTGTGCGCGGTGAAGCGGTTGCGGTTGTGCTCTATGATCCCAAGCTGCACCAAATTGCTCTGGTTGAACAATTTCGTGTAGGTGCCATGGATGAAGCCAATGGCCCCTGGTGTTACGAAGTTGTTGCCGGCATGCTGGAGGAGGGCGAGTCACCTGAAGAGGTGGCCCGCCGCGAATTGCAGGAAGAGGCAAACCTTGAGCCCTTTGCCATGGAATATATTTGCAATTATTTGTCCAGCCCCGGTGGCAGCGATGAAAAACTGCATTTGTTTTGTGGCCTTTGCGACCTGAGTAATGCCGGCGGTGTTTATGGTTTGCCGGAAGAGGGCGAGGATATTCGCGTGCATGTTTTTGCCGCCGATCAAGTCTTCGCTGAGTTGTTAAATGGCAAGTTCAATAACGCTGCGGCACTTATTTGTTTGCAATGGCTGCAAATGAATTTTCCCCGTTTACGCGAAACCTATGCCAACTAGCCCATAGGGTATATTTTTTGTCTGGCAATTGACTTAACTCTCGCTGTAGCCAACACTTGAGTTAAGTTTTTAATTCAGTGGCGACGACTTTCTGGCCGCTGCACTGCTTGGTTTACCGGCGGCTTTGCTGTTAGGCCGAATCTTGTAAACCCCACTTTTCGGAACCCTATGTATAGGTTGCGCGACTTTAGACAAGCACCATCCGCGAACCCTCTAACCAAAGAGAGTTACAGGGTGAATCTGCCATTGCAAATGGCTGAGTGTGAGGCTAATTACCTGCGTATGATGAAGCTGCTCGCCGGTGCCAAAGAGGATACTTACGAGTTTCTGGTCAGCCGCGGCTCCAGTGTCTGGCGCCACCAATTGCAAGTTTTGGAGCGCTCCCGCTATACCACAACCCTGTTGTTAACCCAGGTTTCACCCTATGCCACGCCTTGGCTGAAAATGCCCAAGCTCACTGTCCGGGTGTATCACGATGCCCGCCTTGCCGAAGTGCTGGCCTGGGAAGGGCACAAGCGTTTGCGCCCTCGCTATGAATATCCCAATTCGCTTATGTATCACTCAGACGAAAAACTGCAGTTGAATCTGTTCCTGGGGGAATGGTTAAGCCTGTGTCTGGCACAGGGTCATAGCCTGGATGACCTGGGCTGTATTACCGCGAATTAACCCCTCTGCTCGCCTCGGGCGGCTATGCTTATTGCTTGAGTGCTATAGCCGCATATGTTCTGCTTAATTATTTTGCGGTACCAGCTGAGGGTGTGCTTCGTCACATTTCGCTTTTCTCGAGCCGCCTCGGCTACAGGATTACGCATTTTAACCTAGGGGCGGGGTAGCGCTGGTTTTGATAAGCGTATATCGTTGATAGATGCTTGAGGTGCCGCAGTGGATTCTGTGCAGGAGAGCACAGGGCGGCAGAAACTAACCCGGCAATAGGCCGAAAGACGAAAAGGGACGAGATTAGCAGTGCGCTTGATACAGATCACCGATTGCCATTTGGGCCCGCTTGAAAGCGAGTCATTATTGGGCTTGAACACGGATCAAAGTCTGGAGGACGTGCTGCAACTCATTCAAGCCCAGCAATCGCACATAGATTACCTCCTCTGTTCGGGCGACATCGCCAGTGCCGGTCACCCCGAATGCTATAAGCGTTTTTCCCGCATTTTACGCCGCTATTTTTCTCAGCCTCTTGCCTGGTTGCCAGGCAATCACGACTCTGCCGACATTATGGCGGAGGAAGAGTTGAAAGCTTTAGCCGAACCTCGCCTGTTGGATATGGGTAAATGGATGCTGGTGTTACTGGATTCGGCTGTTCCCGGTCAGGTCTATGGCCAGCTGTCGGCCAGCGAGCTGGATTTCCTCGACTATGTGCTTAGCCACAATCCGGATCGCCACTTTGTCGTCAGCCTGCACCACCAGCTGGTGCCCGTGGGCAGCAAGTGGATAGACGAGTACATAGTGCGCGATGCCCAGGCGTTTTTTGAGGTTATAGACAAGTATCCTCAAGTAAAACTGGTCACCTGGGGCCATGTGCATCAGGAATTTGAGGGTGCGCACAAGTCAGTTCCCCTCTATGCCACGCCTTCCACCTGCGTGCAGTTTAAAGTGGGCAGCGAGCAGTTTGCAGTGGATACGCTTATGCCTGGCTATCGCTGGTTCGAGCTCTACGACGACGGCACCTTTATTACCGAAGTCGAGCGAGTCACCGACAAGCAATATGTGATTGATTACAAATCTGCCGGTTATTAAGTTGACCAAGCTGCTATAGTCCTGTTTTTGCTAGTACAGATCGGTTATGGCAGCACTGGTTTACATCCACGGTTTTCTCAGTTCCCCCCTCTCTTTTAAAGCGCAACAGGTCAAAACCTGGCTGGCGGAGTCTCACCCGCAGATTCGCTTTGAGTGCCCTCACTTAACCGCCTATCCGGGCCAGACCCAGGTGCAGCTGGCTGAGCTTATCGAGCGGTTATTACCTGAACCTGTGTACCTTATGGGTAGCTCTCTGGGCGGTTTTTGGGCGACCTGGGCGGCGGAAACCTATGATTTACCTGCCATTTTGATTAACCCGGCGGTTAACCCCCAGGCGTTGATTAGGCGCTATCTGGAGGTTGACCTCAAGGGCTATCACACGGATGATAGCTACCGCTTGAATGCCACCCACGTGGATGAAATCCGCGCCGCCGACCTGGAAGTCACTCGCCTGGGTAACTATTGGCTGTTGGTGCAAACGGGTGATGAAACTCTGGACTACCGCCAGGCGGTGGCCAAATACCAGGGTTGTAAGCAGACGGTCGAAGCGGGTGGCGACCACGCCTTTCAAGGCTTTGAACGTTATTTAGAAGCGGCGCTGGCCTTTTTCGCCCAGCACCGCTAAAACCGAATTTTGTTTTTCGTAAATTAATCAGCAGTAAGCACAATAATTTATGGCTAATTACTCCGCAGAAGATA
>CBIMZH010000369.1:0-3762 GCA_966248255.1 uncultured Cellvibrio sp. | reverse complement strand
GTTAGTTAGCGGTTGATGCCACTGCCGATTTTTAGCTTATCGTTTTAACTGGAGTGTAAACGCCTGTGATTCCAAGCCCAATAAAAAAGCCAGCATAAGCTGGCTTTTTTATTGTTTGTTGACGCCTTAACTATTAGAGCAACAGACGGCGCACATCGGCGATTACAGTAGTCAAATAGGTAAAGAAACGACCGGCATCACCACCGTTAATGGCGCGGTGATCGTAAGAGAGCGACAGCGGCAACATGTTGCGCGGTACAAACTCTTTACCGTTCCATACAGGCTTCATCTGCGCACGAGACACACCCAGAATTGCAACTTCTGGTGCATTCACGATGGGCGTAAAGCCGTTACCACCAGCAGCACCCAGGCTGGAGATGGTGAAGCAACCGCCCTGCATATCCGCAGGCAGCAACTTGCCATCGCGCGCCTTTTTGGCAATCGCGTTAATTTCGTCAGTCAGTTCCCACAAGCCTTTTTTATCAACGTTGCGGATTACTGGCACCATCAAACCATTAGGGGTGTCGACCGCAATACCTATGTGCACAGATTTTTTGTGCACAATGCTTTCACCGTCGTGATGCATAGACACATTGAAGCTTGGCTCAGCAACCAGCGCCGCCGCACAAGCCTTCATAATGAAAGGCAGCGGAGTCAGCTTGCTGCCGCGTTTCTCAGCCTCGGCTTTAAGGCCGTTGCGGAAAGCTTCCAGATCGGTAATGTCAGCATCATCCCACTGGGTAACGTGCGGAATATTGAGCCAGTTGCGGGTCATATTGTCCGCGGTGATCTTCTTCACCTTGCTCATTTTCACGGTTTCAATTTCGCCAAACTTGGCGAAATCAACCGCAGGTACACGGGGAATACCGCTACCCGCAGCACCAGTAGAAACAGTACCAGACTGAACACTGGCAACAATGGATTTCACATAATTGCGCAGGTCGTCTTTACTCAGGCGGCCGCGAGGACCGGTACCTTTTACCTTGCCCATGTCCACGCCCAACTGGCGAGCCAGTTTACGCACGGCTGGACCGGCATAAACTTCACCCGTCTGGACTACATCGGCAACTGCAGTAGCTACTGGTGCAGGTTTGGCAGCTTCAGCTTTAGGCGCAGCAGGTGCTGGCGCAGCGGAGGCAGGCGCGGCAACGGGTGCTGGCGCAGCGGCGCCGCCAGCGGTAGCCAGCACACCAATCACTGAACCCATAGATACTTTATCGCCAACTTTAACGGCCAGGCTCAACAACTTGCCTGCAGCTTCAGCGGGGATTTCCATAGAGGCTTTATCGGTTTCCAGTACGATCAGCGAGTCACCTTCGCCAACTTCATCACCAGCCTTAACCGCAACTTCGATAATTTCTACGTTTTCCGCGCCGCCGATATCTGGCACTTTCAAGGTGATTTCAGCACTGGCGGCCGCTACTGGCGCAGCTGCAGCTACTGGGGCGGCGGCAGGAGCAGCTGGTACAGCAGCACCGGCAGCGCCAGCCAGAACACCAATTAGTGCACCCTGGGAAACCTTGTCACCCACTTTAAGCGCGATACTGCCAATGGTGCCTGCAGCTTCCGCTGGGATTTCCATAGAGGCTTTATCGGTTTCCAGCACGATCAAGGAATCGCCAGCGGCAACCTGATCGCCCACTTTCACACAAATTTCGATAACTTCTACGCCTTCGGCACCGCCAATGTCAGGTACCAGCATAGGTACTTCTGCACTGGCAGCCGGGGCAGCGGCGACAGGCGCGGCAGCCACAGGAGCTGGGGCAGCCGCTGGAGCCGGCGCTGGCGCGGCAGCGCCTTCAGCTTCTACTTCTAGCAACAGGCTACCTTGAGAAACCTTGTCACCAACATTGACTTTTATAGCGACAACCTTGCCGGATTTATCAGCGGGGATTTCCATTGAGGCCTTGTCTGTTTCCAGCACCACAATTGAATCACCTTCGGCGACCATATCGCCCACCTTGACGGAGATTTCGATTACCTCAACGCCTTCGGCGCCGCCAATATCTGGCACGTTAATAGTTTGAATTGCCACTGTAATTCCTCACTAATCTGCGAATTCGATTAAATTTTATTCAATGCGAATATAACATCGCCCTCTTTGTGGGAGGGCGACGGAGTTATACGCTCATAGGGTCCGCTTTTTCCGGATCTATGCCAAATTTCTTGATGGCCTTGGCAACCACGTCAGCCTTGATCTTGCCTTGGTCAGCCAGGGATTTGAGCGCGGCAATCACCACGAAGTAACGGTTAACTTCGAAGAAGTGACGCAGCTGGGTACGGGTATCACTGCGACCGAAACCCTCGGTACCCAGTACAGTGTATTCGCCAGGGATATAGGCGCGCAGTTGCTCTGAGTAGGTTTTCAGGTTGTCAGTGGAGATAATGAATGGGCCTTCGGCACCTTCCAATACCTGGGTAATATAAGGTTTGCGCGGTGCAGCGGTTGGGTTGAGCATGTTCCAGCGGGTAGCGCGCTGACCATCGCGGGTCAGTTCGTTAACACTGGTTACGCTCCACACATCGGCTTCAACGTCAAATTCACTGCGCAGAATTTCTGCAGCAAAACGCACTTCACGCAGAATAGTACCTGCACCCATCAACTGAACGCGGTTTTTGGCTTTGCCAGCACCTTTTTCCAGTTGGTAGATACCCTTGATGATGCCCTCTTCGGCACCCTCTGGCATATCCGGGTGTTGATAATTTTCGTTCATCAGCGAGATGTAATAGAACACATTCTCGTTGTCGTGGTACATGCGCTTGATACCATCCTGGATGATCACCGCCAGTTCATAGGCATAGGTAGGATCATAAGAGCGGCAGTTAGGGATAGTGTTGGCAAACACATGGCTGTGGCCGTCCTGGTGCTGCAGGCCTTCACCGTTCAGGGTGGTGCGACCAGCGGTTGCGCCCATCAGGAAGCCGCGCGCTTGTGAATCACCCGCTGCCCAAGCCAGGTCGCCAATACGCTGGAAACCGAACATGGAGTAGTAGATGTAGAAAGGAATCATCGGCTTCTGGTAGTTGCTGTAGGCAGTTGCCGCAGCAATCCAGGAGGCCATAGAACCGGCTTCGTTAATACCCTCTTCCAGAATCTGGCCAGTGGCCGACTCGTGGTAGGACATCATTTGACCGGCATCGTGAGGCACGTATTTTTGGCCTTCGGATGAGTAGATACCTACAGTTTTGAACATACCTTCCATACCGAAGGTACGGGCTTCGTCAGGTACGATCGGCACGATTTGCTTGCCAATATTCTTGTCCTTCACCAGGGAAGACAGAATACGCACAAAGCTCATGGTAGTAGAAATTTCACGCTCGCCGGTGCTCTTCAGCTGCGCGGCAAAAGCTTCCAGTGCTGGCACCAGCAGTGGATCGAAAGACGCGTTGCGCGAAGGCAAATAGCCTTTCAGCGACTGACGGCGCGATCTCATGTATTGCATTTCCGGGCTGTCTTCCGCTGGACGGTAGTAGGGCAGCTTGGGCAGATCTTCGTCACTGATTGGCAGCTCGAAACGATCGCGGAATTTTTTCAGGTCTTCGATTACCAAGCTCTTCACTGAGTGAGTCTTGTTGATCGCTTCGCCCGATGAACCCATACCGTAACCCTTAACGGTTTGCGCCAGGATTACCGTGGGCTTGCCTTTGGTGTTAACTGCTTGGTGGTAGGCATTGTACACCTTGTGCGCATCGTGACCGCCGCGGGCCAGGTGCAGAATATCGTCATCAGACAGGTCTTTAACCAGTTCCAGCAGCTCTGGG